>JBDNJA010000184.1:0-4608 GCA_041688005.1 Gammaproteobacteria bacterium | reverse complement strand
GACATACCGTACATCCATGTACATAAGCTCCGTGCTCGAATCCTCATGTACTTCATGTACACTGCGGTTCTCGACAATTGCTCCATGCATTGTTCTACCTCCTGCATCCATGCAGTCGTCCGCGCGGTGCTTCCTTGCACTTATTGCCATGGATGGCATGTATGCCTGTTTGGCCTCGTGGTCCCTACTGTTGGTGCATCGTTACAGGGATGTAACTAATTAGAACAATGCAGGAGCAATTGTCGAGGAGCAAAAACAGGTCACAAAAAAATTACTATTTTTAGAGGCGCCCTATGATAATAAATGACCGATTGAGACCGTTTTTAACGCCGTCAAAGGATAAAATAACTAGTGCAAAGGTATTATAGATAATGAGCCAATACTGGACTGACATCGTGCACCAACTCGACCCGTATGTGCCGGGCGAGCAACCGCAGGACATGCAATATATCAAACTCAATACGAATGAAAATCCCTACCCACCATCGCCACTGGCATCGAAGGTAGTCGAATCCTTTTCCATTGAAACACTACGCCGTTATCCCGATCCAGAATCGACTGAGCTGGCAAATACCCTCGCGTCCTATCATGGGCTTGAAGCCAACCAAGTTTTTATCGGCAACGGTTCAGACGAAGTTCTAGCACATAGCTTTCAGGCCTTTTTCAAGCATTCGAAACCCTTGCTATTCCCAGATACTAGTTACAGTTTCTACCCTGTCTATTGCGGTTTATATCAAATTGATTACAAGACGATACCTTTAGATAATGACTTTTGTGTCACCCTCGAAGAGTACGCTCAACCCAATGGCGGTATCATCATCCCCAACCCAAATGCACCAACCGGCATAGCACTTGGCCTTGATGCGATAGAAACCATACTCAAAAATACCAATTCCGTGGTAATAATCGACGAGGCTTATGTCGACTTTGGTGCGGAATCCGCCACCCGTTTAATTAACCAATATCCTAACCTGCTGGTGATCCAAACCTTTTCCAAATCACGTAGCCTCGCTGGATTGCGCCTGGGATACGCCCTCGGTCAGGTCGACTTAATCGAAGGTTTAACTCGAGTGAAGAACTCCTTCAATTCCTACCCGATCGACAGCATTGCCAGTACCATTGCTATCGCCTCTATTGATGACGAAGCCTATTTTCAACAATGCCGTGATCGAGTGATTGCCAGCAGGGACTGGTTAACCAAAGAACTGGTCGAGCTTTCCTTTGACGTATTGCCATCCAGTAGCAACTTCCTGTTTGTACAGCACCAGCGCATATTGGCAGCAACGCTTTATAGCGAATTAAGACGTTTAGGTATTCTGGTGCGCCATTTCAAAACTAAACGAATTGATAATTACCTGCGAATATCCGTCGGAACAGACGAAGAATGTCAGGCACTCGTCGCCGCACTTAAATCAATAGTTGGCTAACCTAATCATCCAGTCAGGTAATGAATCGGTTAAATTTAAATCAATGCTCAGGAGCCTCTAATCTAGAGGCACAACATCAAGCCGCGGAGCATCCGGCGCCATCGCCTGCCAAATTTCCAGGTAACTCTGTTTCAGCAATGGATGCAATAAATTTGGAGAAAGATCACACAGTGGTTTCAGGACAAAAGCTGACTCGAGAATTTCATCTCGCGGTACCTGAATACCCGATTCACTTATTGCCAGATCGTCATACAACAGAATATCCAGATCGATAGGCCGTTTCGAAAAACGCGGCTGACTACGATCCCTGCCGAGCGTATCTTCAATCGCCCGTAACTGGCTTACTACTGCGACGACGTCAAGGCTAGTCTTGAACTTAACCACCAGATTAAGAAAGTCATCGCCAACAAAACCAACAGCAGCCGACTGATAAATTGGCGATTGTTCAATCGTCCCGAAGGTAACGCGCATTGCTTCTAATGCCCGTCTGATATTGTGTCTGGCATCTACATTACTGCCGATACCTATATAGACATCGTTGATCATTCTGGCTTTTTACCTCGCTCGATAATCACACCGACAGCACGAGAACCCCGCACGGCACCCGGTTTACTCAAGATTAGCTTGACCCAGGACACCTTGAACTCTTCGATAATAATCGCGCAGATTTTTTCAGCCAGCGCCTCAACCAACTCAAAATCACTTTGCTCGACAAACTCGATCAATCGCTTCGCTACCGTTTTGTAGCTCAAGGTATCGTCAATATGATCGGTAGTCGCCGCTTTGTGAATATCCGTCGCCATATCGATATCAAGGCTAATCGTCTGCCTGACCTTACGCTCCCAGTCGTAAATACCAATCACTGTCTCTATCTGTAACTCTCGTACAAAAACGATGTCCATCCACTTAATCCGGCTAGTATGTGTGAGTAACATCTTATATTGCACCATCGCGAAAAGGAATCCACAACAGACTGAAAAACAGAGCCTTTTAAATCTTTAAATAGTTGAAGCCACACGTCTGTTCTGGTAGAGTTCGCGCCCTCGAAAGCAATGTCGCTATATAAGACGGAGTAAATCATGTCCCGGGTATGTCAAGTCACAGGTAAAAAACCTGTTTCCGGTAACAACGTATCGCACGCGAACAACAGAACACGTCGCCGCTTTTTACCTAACCTGCAAAGCCATAAGTTTTGGGTAGAATCTGAAAACCGTTGGTTAAAACTTCGCCTTTGCATTAAAGGTATGCGTATCATTGATAAAAATGGTATTGATTCAGTTATTGCCGATATGCGAAAGCGCGGCGAGAAGTGCTAGGAGATATATAATGAGAGATTTAATCAAACTGGTTTCTAGTGCTGGCACTGGCCATTTCTACACAACCGACAAAAACAAAAAGAACACACCTGACAAGCTTGTCATGAAGAAGTACGACCCAGTTGTACGCAAGCATGTTGAATATAAGGAAGCTAAAATTAAGTAAGCTTGATCAGCTTTTAGAATTTCAAAGAAACCGGCTCTGGCCGGTTTTTTTGTGGCTGTAATATAAAACTAAGTTTGACTCATTTAACGACTAAAAGTAGTCAATCAATATATAACCTACAACCTGATTCGAATATGTTACTTTCTCCCAATAAACCATTGACCTTTAAATAAATGATACCTATCCTTTAAATAATAACGGTTATTTAAAGGATAGGTATATGAATAATAAAAGTCGTGGGGAAAATATTAGACGCCAAATTCTGAGAGATATTAGATATCATCCTTCGGATATAGTGCGTCACATCGCCGAGATTTACACCATCACGCCACAAGCTGTTCATAACCATATTAGAAAGCTAGTGAATGAAGAACGCATCATTACAACTGGTAGCCGTAAAGGTAAACGATATTTTTTAGGTGACGTTCGCTCAAATCAAGCAATGTTTAATCTAAATGAAAATCCGGATGAGTTTAAAATTTGGAAAGATCACTTTTCATATCTCGCTGATGGCATAGATAAAAACGTATACGATATATGTGAATACGGCTTCACAGAAATTGTCAATAACGCTATCGACCACTCAGAAAGTGAAGATGTATGGATTACATTTAGTAGAACTTCAACAGACCTTAATATCTGTGTGATAGATTCAGGAGAAGGCATCTTCCGAAGAATTCGGCGCCTTTGCAATCTGGCTGACAACAGAGAGTCACTATTAGAGCTATCAAAAGGAAAGTTCACGACAGACCCAGACAATCATTCTGGCGAAGGCATTTTCTTTAATTCACGTGCGTTCGATAGTTTTTCGATAGATTCAAAGGGGTTAGATTTCAGCCATAACCATGAACGGCCACTCGATAAACTTGATGACTCGATTTTCCATGATGAGGATGACTTTGGAACAATGGTGTATATGCGTATTGCCAGAGATTCCACCAGAACATTGAACGAAGTATATGAAGCGTTTGGCAGTGGTCCTGATGAGTACCAATTTAGCAAAACAATTATTCCGGTAAGACTAGCTCGATATGATAATGACAATTTGGTATCACGGTCTCAAGCAAAAAGACTGCTATCAGGGCTAGATAAATTCGAATATATTACTCTGGACTTCGATAAAGTACCTACCATCGGCCAGGCATTTTCTGATCAAATATTCAGGGTCTATCAACAGGCGCATCCCGAGAAAAAAATCACTGCTACCAATATGTCACCCGAAGTTGAGAATATGGCGAAACGGTCTAAACCAACTACTTAAGTGGCTGCAACAAAACTGATAAATCCGTATCATTAGGCAGCCTAAATATCCAACCCAGAATATGCAATCACCAAACGTCATTCAAGTCGAAAATCTATCTCGCTTTTACCAAAATCATGCTGCGATTAAAAATCTCAGTTTCGATTTAAACGCTGGTGAAGTACTGGGCTTTCTTGGGCCTAATGGTGCGGGTAAGTCGACAACGATGCAAATTTTGACTGGCAATCTGGCACCTTCAGAAGGACAGGTCACCATCAATGGTTTCGACATCATCGAATCACCTCGTGAAGCAAAACGACAAATGGGGTATTTGCCAGAACATCCGCCGGTTTATCGTGAGGCCAGTGTTGATGAATATCTTAGATATTGCGCTCAGTTGCGCGGAATTAACAAGCAATCCATTAACAAAGCCATCGATGGGTCTAAACAGCAATGTGG
>JBDNJA010000183.1:0-82539 GCA_041688005.1 Gammaproteobacteria bacterium | reverse complement strand
TGGACGTTTTAGCGCTGAGGATGAATTGATTCGACAACTCACAGGTCAGTAGTTATGTGCAGCGGACCTGTACCGTACGCTAGTTAAAATCAACGTTCGGTGTCAGACTCCGCATAATCACATACTCTGCATAAGGTTCATTATGCGCTGCAACGCATAATGAACCAAAGGTAATGCGGAAGTTGCCAGTTACTACAACAGCGTATCTTTTAGGAACACCTCGCAATGGATGAAAACCAAAGCCAGGTATATCCATATCATCTGGCAACAATGATGCATCCAGGGCATCCATCAATCTAAGGCATTTTGAAACTTGCGGCGCATTAACTTTAGAGCGAGGGTAAAAGGCTATCCTCTTCCGATATAGGGCATTTTTGTCGCCATTAAGGTCATAAACTGAACATTTATTTCAAGTGGTAAAACAGCCATTTGAACGATCGCTTGCGCAACTTTATCGACATCAATCACCGGTTCTGCCTGAATACTCCCATTCGCCTGGGGCACGCCTTTTGAAAAGTTTTTGGTCAATGGCGTGGCCGCATTACCGATGTCAATTTGACTACAAACAATATCATGCTCACGTCCATCCAATGAAATCGACTTAGTTAAACCAGTCATCGCATGCTTAGTCGACGTATAAGGTGCCGAAAATGGGCGCGGTGTATGTGCCGATATAGAGCCATTATTAATAATTCTGCCGCCAATAGGGGTTTGGGCTTTCATCATCTTAATCGCTTGCTGAGAACACAGGAAAGCACCGGTAAGATTGGTATCGACCACCGACCGCCACTGCTCATAGCTGATATCCTCCATTGCCATCAGAGGGGTAGAAACACCTGCATTATTGAAGAGTAAGTCCAACTTTGAATACTTTTGGCGCAGTTTAGAAAAAAGATTCTCGACTTGCAATGGATCGCCGACGTCACAACTGACGCATAAATAATCTCGCTCATCGGCCTTGCTCAAACTCGCTGTTTCTTGCAGCAATTCTAAACGTCGGCCGGTTAGTACAACGGCATAACCCGCATCGATTAAAGCAATGCTAACTGCGCGACCAATACCAGTACCGGCACCGGTTACCAGGGCAATTTTTAATTGTGAACTCATATAAGGGTACTCTCTAATATTTTACTTTGATACGGAGTTTAATCAATCACGCATCATTATCAAAACTAATTCAGGAAACACTAGTGGGTTAAAAAGAAAAGAAAGATAGAGAATAGAAGTGTTCAAGTTAAATCGTTGAGGTGTTGATAGCCGCTATGTATCTCTTAATTCTAAAGCGTTATAGCTGTGATGAGTAACATCCACAAGCGGCCGATTTTTACTGTATCGTACAAGATGTACAAAATTCAAGGAGTGAATAACCTGTGCGTCATTGTCACCTGATTGGCTTTTTCCTTTTAGTTACGTCGCTTACTGGCGTATCCGCCGAAAAAAAGATTCCAGAATTACAACTGGCCAATCGCTATCACGATCAAATAAACATCACTGACTATTGGGTGAGTGAAAAATTTGATGGTGTGCGGGGTTATTGGGATGGAACACGAATGATATCTCGGCAGGGCAATGTCATTCAAACACCGCTGTGGTTTGTGGATGCATTACCCAAAACGCCACTCGATGGCGAACTTTGGCTAGGTCGTGGCCAGTTCGATCGACTCTCAGGTATTATTCGACGCCATCGCATCGATGAGGAAGACTGGCGTCTAGTCAAATATTTGATATTCGATTTACCCGCTAGCGAACAAACTTTTGACCTTCGCGTCGAAAAAATAAAATCGATCGTCAAACAAGTAAATCGTAGTCATATTCAATCAGTAGTGCAATTTAAGCTCGACGACCACGTCGTTTTATTAGAGACATTGGATCGAATCGTCAAAAACAAGGGTGAAGGTTTGATGTTACATCGAGGGGCATCGCACTATCAAAATAGCCGCAGCGACGATTTGCTCAAGCTAAAAAAGTCCAGTGATGCTGAAGCCACGGTCATTGAACATTATGGCGGACAAGGCAAGTACACTGGTTTACTGGGATCTATGCTGGTTGAAACTGATGATCAACGACGCTTTAAGATAGGAACAGGTTTCTCCGATTTAGAACGCGCTAATCCACCACCCATCGGCTCACTCATTACCTATCGTTATTTCGGCCTGACAAATAAAGGGACGCCCCGTTTTGCGAGCTTCTTGAGAATTAGGCATTCACACTGAGATTATTGCCAGATTCTGGTGTAAATATGTTTATTGAATGATTGCGCTACATTGTTATACTTTGTGCAACTTTATGTTTGAGAGGTAGAGAAGTGGCTAATTCAACAATGGGCGTTCGTCTAAACGACGAGACACAAGTCCGACTCGAAGCCCTGGGAAAAGCCCGTGACAGAACACCACACTATCTAATGAAAGTCGCTATAGAGCAGTTTTTAGAGGTCGAAGAAGCTTTGGAAGCTGAACGCCAGTTGGTGAAATCCAGGTGGACAAAATTCGAACTGACAGGTGAAACCATCGATCATGCCGACGTCAAAGCTTGGGCGGCAAGCCTCTCCAACTCTGGGGCTGAGACCAGTTAATGGCAAGTCTTAGATGGCTACCGGATGCGCTCGAAGACCTAAAGCGTCTCCACGCCTTTATTGAGCCTCATAGCGCTCAAGCTGCAATCCGTGCTGTTAACACGCTCATCGAGGCGGCCAATTCCCTGCAAGAATATCCAGAAAAGGGAAGGCCCTGGAATTTAGAAATGGACTTTCGCGAACTACCGGTACGCTTCGGAGCGCGCGGCTACGTTATTCGATACCGACACTATCGAGAAGAAGTCATTATCCTGCGCGTATGGCATGCTCTGGAAGATAGATAAAAAGAGAAATGCTAAAAACCTGTAGGGCGCAATAACGTACGTATAGGCTCTGGTAGTGATAATTTAATTTCAATTGGCGTACGCCTCGATTTCAGTTTTACCCCAACTCTCAATAAAAGCCTTTGTCAGTCCTTTTGCTTCTAACGAAAGTGTATCCAGCCCTCTTGCGATAATGGAGATGCTATAACGCAATTATTGTTGAATCGACAGGCTGGATACTCTGTCTAATTTTTTGGCAATCTTAAAGCCTTAGGTAATCAAGGCCATGGGCATAAAGGCAAATGCGACGTTCTTAGGTTGCTTTTGCATCGTTGACTATATTCATCGTGGCCAATCCACTAGATCCTAGTTCAGTCGTTGCGAACGGACCGCCATGGCAGGTAAGGGCAGCATCGTTAACATCAACAGCAGGTGCCTCGGCCAAAATATCGGTCGCGAACTGCTCGGCATTATCTTTTGGTCGATATCCCAGAAAACTGGCTTTCGCATTATCTACCGGAGCACGGTCATTGTTGGATACACCGTACACCACTGAGAATCCTGTCACGGGGGTATCGATAGCTCTCTCGACCAATTGAATTAAATCGTCATAAGACAACCAGGTGCCCAGGGCGCGGGTATTGGTGACTTGAGCGCATGACAGTATTCGCATGCAAACAGATTCCATGCCTCGTTTATCCCAATACAGACTACCTAGGTCTTCGGCGAAGCATTTTGCCAGGCCGTAGAATGTGTCCGGGCGATGAGGTGCATCGGTGCCGATAAAGTCTGTTTTCTTATGCATGCCAACCGCGTGGATTGAACTGGCGTAGACTACGCGCTTCAGATCCTGTTGATACGCCGCTTCCCAAATGTTGTAAGCGCCAATAATATTTGCCTGAAGAATGTCACCAAAAGGTGCTTCGTCGCCAATCGCGCCAAAGTGAACTACCATGTCAGCGCCTTCAAGCAAAGCATGTACGTCGTCATACTTTGCCAGGTCAGCCCGTTGGTAGGTTTCACCTGGATATAGATTACCGATATCATCGGCTAAGTCAGATGACACCAGTTGATCGGCCATTTTAGCCAAAGGCTCTCGCAGGTATGAACCGAGTCGTCCAGCAGCGCCGGTGAGTACTATTTTTTTCATTAACTAATCCTCCTAATGTTTATTTTTCATAATTAAATTGGGGCATTCACTTTACAACCTTAACGTGTCATCTCAAATGATAGCTTTCTCTTTAAACGGTTCGTTACGTTCGATTCGGTCAAAGCTAAAAGGCGATAAGTCTAACGTTCGATACTCACCGTAGGTTATCAACTCAGCGATGCCACGACCCATCGCTGGCGACTGCTGTAGCCCATGACCAGAAAAACCATTCACCAATATGAAGTTTTCTACCTGCGAATGGCGACCAAGGATGGCATTTTGATCGAGTGTATTAAAGGCATAGTGGCCGACCCAGGAATTAACTAGCTTGATTGCTTCAAACTGTGGAATACGGTGTGCAATAATAGGCCAAACTTTTTCCTGCCAGATACTGTGATCTGGCTCATAATCATCATAGTCAACGGCCAAATCCACATCCGGCGCACAACCCGCCAGATAATACTGACCATCAGTCCGCATGTGCACACCTGTCGGGTCGATGGTTAATGGCAAGTCTCGGTCGAGCCGTTGTTCTGCATCAAATATAAAGGTGTGTCGCTTACGCGGTTCGACCGGCAGTTCAATGCCTGCCATACGTGATGTGAGTACCGCTCTTGGCCCAGAAGCATTGACGACTGTGCCACAACTAACAACCTCACCTGATTTGAGCGTTACGCTCTCGACTCGGGTTCCTGCCGTATTTTTTTGCATCGACACAACCTCGTTACCGACGAACTCGACGCCCTTTTCTTTGCCCGAACGTCGCCACCAATCAAATAATGTGCCACCGTCGAAGTAACCTTCGTCTATCCGATTGTGACTACCCGACACTATATCGTCGAGATTGTAGAATGGGTAGTCTCGTTTGATTTCTTGCGCTGTCAGTATTTTAGTGCCAGCGCCACAGGCTTCCTGAACTTGTTTGCTTTCTTTTAAAACTGCTGAAAATGACTCATTGTCAGCCAGATATAGATAGCCATAACTTTGAATTGGCAGGTTGGGAACCCGTTCATCCCCACCCATATATTGACGAAGGTTTTTCACAAACGCAGCGCCAAACTGAGATATGCGAACATTAATTTCTCGCGAAAATTGTTGCCGTATACAGCTATTGGTATGCACGGTTGAGCAAGCGGTATACGTGGGATCTCGCTCGACAACCAGGATCGATCCATCAAAGTCGGGGTTATCTGCCAGGAACCAGGATACCGAGGAACCATACATGGCTCCACCGACAATGACTACATCGTAGCTCGACAGTCTTGGCGAATGAGTAGGAAGCGTCATATCAGAACCACTCCGCTTGAATCACACTGCATAAGTCTTGGCGATTGCATCCCTAACCCCAGCCACACTCATACCATAATCTTCCCTCGCGACTGCTTCAGAGATATAACCACGCACTAAATCTTTTTTGACCAATGCGGGGTCTCTGTCAGCCACATCGCCGTAGCCTGCGCCACCTGGCATGGCCAACATAACCCGATCACCTGCGGGTACAAACTGTTTACCCTTGCCTTTCATCGGCGTGCCATCACTTCGAGAGATAGTCATTGCTGCGCCATTTTTGCCACCTTGCCGGCCACGTGCAGGGTGATCGACTCGATCAAACATGGCGGAAAAATCGAATTCGTAATCTTCTGTGGCACCGACTTCCATATATTGACCCAAACCGCCTCGCTGTCTACCCGCGCCACCACTATCGGGACGGAGCTCTTTGCGCCAGATAATAACAGGGCCTGTGTGTTCGGTTGCTTCTACTGGCATGGTCATCACGCCGGATGGAAAAGCCGTCGCATTCAACCCATCAGCCTTGGGGCGAGCACCAGAGCCACCTGAATTAAAGGTTAACACTTCGGCTCTGGCACCTCTGGCGGGTGTTGGCACATCCGTTCTGGGTCGTAATGAAAGCTGAAAATTGCACAGTGTTCCCGCGCCTTCGGCTGGCACCGTATTCGGCAGTATTTTGTCCAGTGCGTCATATACCGCATCAGGAATCATGTGCCCAATGACATGCCTTAAGGCAACCGGTGCTGGGTGGATGGCATTCACTATCGAATCTACCGGGGCTGTGATTACGAATGGGGCCAAAGACGCTGCATTATTTGGAATATTAGGCGCAATCGCACACTTCAGTGCAAAGCAGGCATAAGCTTTAGTGTAAACCAATGGCACGTTGATGCCTTTTTTATCCAGTCCAGAAGTACCATCAAAATCACATAGAATACGATCTTGCTGAAATTCTAGCGACACCTTCAGGTCTACTGGGTGGCTATAGCCATCTATTCTCATTTCACCTTTGGCTTTGGCACAAGGTAATGCTGCGATGCATTCGAGCGTTGCTCTGCGTGAATTGTCGAGAATGAAACAGGCGATACCATCAAGATGCGTTAAGCCAAATTCAGCCATCATATCGACCAATCGACGTTGACCAATTTCGTTACAGCTAGTGAGCGCATAAAAGTCGCCTATGGCTTGATCAGGCTCGCGCACGTTGGCTCGTACGATATTGATCAGAGTTTTATCAACTTTACCTTTGTCGGCAAATTTCATGATCGGGATATAGAGCCCCTCTTCATAAATCGAATTAGCATCTGCGCCAAACCCTCTGCCACCGATGTCGACGATGTGTGCTGTACAACCGAAAAAACCGACATGCTTAGACCGGTGGAAAGCGGGCGTCACAACGGTAAAATCGTGTAAATGCCCAGTGCCTTCCCAAGGGTCGTTGGTAATATAAACATCGCCTTCAAATATATTGTCGACACCAATACGACGAATAAAATGAGCAACAGCATCGGCCATTGCGTTGACGTGCCCCGGAGTGCCCGTGACCGCCTGCGCCAGCATTTGGCCTTTGGTATCGTAAACACCAGCAGACAGATCGCCTGCTTCGCGCACCGATGGTGAAAAGGCGGTTCGAATTAATGCTTGCGCCTGCTCTTCGACAACGGATATTAATCTATTCCACATGACCTGGTTTGCGACTGCGGTGGTATCTTGTGCCATTACAAAGCCCCTTCAGTAATATCAATACAGCCATCGACCTGGCAAACCGCCTGCCGACTGGATGGCAGGATAATCGTGGTTTCATCTTCGACTATAACGGCTGGCCCCACAACCCGATCGCCCGCGCGCAACGAATCACGGCTGACGATTGCAGACGGCACAAATTGCCCTAACGCAGGATCGAACACAGCTCGCTGCTGATGCTGATTGGACACGACTTCGGTTAAAGCATTTAAAATTTCGGCAGGCTTGACTGCTTCTGGTAATGTTGTTGCGTTAACAGACCAAACTGTAATTTCGATATCCATGCCATCAACGGTACGGCCAAATAAATCGACATAGTCTTTTTCGAATAGTGCCTGAAAGCTAGCCGCATCAGGATTCAGCGCCTGGTCTTCGGTCAATATAACCGGCAGCTCCTCACCTTGCCCTGTGTAGCGCATATAGACTTTATACTCAGCTTGAATAGGCGCATCAGCATCGCAGGAGCGCACAAAACCAGTTGCCTCCGTTTCAAGCTCAGATAGCAAATCGTGAATAATGTCTGGGTCAAAATAAGACAGGCGCATATACACACTACGGTTGGCCTCGAAACTAAAAGGCGCACGAAGAAATCCAATGGCCGAACCCACGCCAGCACCCGGTGGCACTAGCAAACGAGTCACACCTAATTTTTCACACAACCGGCCAGCGTGTAGGGGCGCTGCACCACCGAAGGCAATCATCGTGTAGTCGGTCAGGTCCTGACCATTTTCAACCGCATGCACACGAGCGGCATTCGCCATGTTTTCGTCGACCACTTCGCATAAGCCGTAAGCGGCAGTTTGGGCATCCATATCCAGCACATCACCCAACGTCTTTTGTAATGCAATTTTTGACTGATCAGTATCGAGTTTAATCGTACCTCCTGCAAAATTATCGGGATCGAGTTTGCCGAGCACCAGATCGGCATCGGTTACCGCAGGGCGCTCGCCACCTCGGTTGTAACAGGCCGGGCCTGGTTCAGAGCCGGCTGACTCTGGGCCCACTCGAATTTGACGCATGGCATCGACATGCGCGAGTGATCCGCCGCCAGCACCGATTTCCACCATATCGATGACGGGTATCGAGATTGGCATACCTGAACCCTTTTTGAATCGATAGGTTCTGGCCACTTCGAATACGCGACTGGTCTTTGGGGTTTGATTATTGATTAAACAAATTTTTGCAGTCGTACCGCCCATATCAAAAGACAGCACCTTATCGAGGCCATACCGCGCAGCAATGTGCGCTGCAAACACAGCACCACCTGCCGGACCAGACTCGACCAGCCGAACCGGAAAATCGGCGGCTGATTCAAGCGAGATAATGCCACCGCCGGAATGCATTAAAAAGATAGAACAATCAACACCCTCATGGCGTAACTGCCCACCCAATCGATCGAGATAGCTTTTCATCATCGGCTTGATATAAGCGTTCGCAACTACGGTATTAAAGCGCTCGTACTCGCGCATTTGCGGTGACACTTCGAATGATAACGAGATAGCAATCTTCGGCATTTTTTCAGCAATCACTTCGCGAATCATGATTTCGTGGGTGTTATTCAAATAGGAGTGCATCAAGCCAACGGCAATACTCTCATAGCCAGAATCTTTAATACTGTCGACCAGGCGTTCAACCACTTCACGTTGTAATGGAATTAAAACATTACCCTTAGCACCAATACGTTCTTCAACGGTATAGCGCTGCTGGCGTGGCAACAAAGGTTCTGGTAACACTAGGTTAAGGTCGTATTGCTCGAAGCGGGATTCACTGCGCATTTCTATCACATCGCGAAATCCCTGAGTGGTGATCAATGCTGTTTTGGCACCACGGCGTTCGATCAGTGCATTAGTAGCGAGTGTCGTGCCGTGAATGATTTGCTCGATTCGAGACGGTGAAATGCCAGCCTGACCACAGACTTGCTGCATACCATCGATAATGGCATTTTCGGGTGCGGCGTAGGTGGTTAATACCTTGGCTGAAAATTGCTTAGCCGAACCCGAGTCATCATCGATTTCGAGCACAACGTCAGTAAAAGTACCGCCAATATCTACACCGAGTCGGGTTGACGATTGATTCATGGTTCACCACAGCATATAAGTTTGAAGACTAGTGTATGTCGCCATAATGAATATAATCCAATTATTTAATTGGATTTATAGGATAATAAATTATTATCCTCTGGGTAGCCGGCTTACAGAATTATCTGCTTACGGAATTACCTGATTACCAACGCCTGAGCAAAGTTTAAAGACACTTCACTCGCTATATCCGCTGCTTTAGCAACAAAGCCAGCCGATACTTCGGCATCATATCGGGCAATGAAGTTCAAGCTCTCCGGGGCCCAGCCATAATTCACTCGCGATAACTCACCTGATTGCAACTCATCTATCACCATGGCCTCGGGCACAGTCGCTACGCCATATCCATCGACTGCCATGTGAATACAGGCAGCCAGATTACTCGAACCGACTAGTCGTGCCGGCAAATCGCGTCGTGCATTAAAATGTGCCTCCACCTCTGCGTAAAGTAGCGTACTGCGAGCATGAGTCAGTATCGGAAACCGAACCATATCGTCAATGGTGACCCGATTAAGATCCTGCAAACCAATTTTAGGTGATGCTATCCAAATTAGTGGGAAAACACCTAGCTCTTTATTACCCGTCGTTTGACGGTTAAAAGGCCCATTTTGAAACGCCAGATCAATCGAACGCTCGAATAGCTCCTTCTCCAGATTGATCGACAAATCAACTGTTAGCTCGACGGTAATGTTCGGATAACGATCCTTCAAAACACGCAAGAATTCGCGCACCCAGGTATGCACCACCATCTCAGTCACACCCAACCGCAGTACCCCGTTATGTAACGTCTTTTGATTCGCGGCTTCAATAAAATCGTCAGTTGCTCTCAACACGGTTCGCGCATGCGCAAGCATCTCCCGCCCTTTGGCCGTCAAACGCACGGAACCAGCATCGCGCTCCATCAGCGTGACACCTAGAATCGATTCGAGCGCGGATATGCGGAAAGAGATATTGGGCTGGGTTGTATTCAACCGATCAGCCGCTTTACGGAAACTACCAAGGTCTGATACCCAGACGAATGTTTCTAATTGCTTTAGGTTGAAGTTCAAAGCGAGAGACTCCTAGCGTGGACTCGTAAAAAACGGTTAGAACGGTATTTTAATTGTATATTGCGATCAATTGACTTGCTACTTACCAGTCAATATAAGACGTCAACTAGTATCACCCAAATTCAAACATAGCGCTGGCCTAGGCGGTGTATGATTCGATATAATAAGCTGTCATGCATTTTACCGGGATCAACGCAGGTGAATAAACTAGAATAGCTTAGCTTAGAAATAGAATATCGGGGTTTCAATCATCAGCATGACATACAAAGAATTCAATCAATTTTGTAGCACCCTCCCTGCTACTTCATATGTCATTCAATGGGGTGGCTCTCACGTGTGGAAGGTTGGAGGGAAAGTTTTCGCCATTGGGGCACCCATGTTGCCCAGTCCAATAAACCCTATTTTCATTTCTTTTCCCTATAACTTCTTAATTTTTTAATAATCAGTGGCGTGATGTTGGTAGTTTGGATGCACCCTAAAGTAGTCACTCGCTTGTTGAATGCTGCTGAGCATTTGCGTTTTGTCTTTCCCCAGCACACCCTTCAAAACCAAATGATTGGATACATGATCACTACGGAAAATTGTTTTTTCGAGATGAGTCGCTTGAATAAACTGTTCCATTTCGGTGCATAGCTCAAGCGTTGATAATTCGCTAAATTGCCCACTATAACCATCAATCACTTTTTCTTTGCCACGATCAAAAGTCAGTACTAGCGTCGCCAGATAATGCGGCTGTACCAAGTTAACCAGGCGCGCAGATTCCATCGCATGTTGTTCACTATAAGCTTTACCGCCAATACCATTAATCACCATGACCGATGATTTAATACCCGCCTCATGCGCCTTCATGATCGCACTAGCGGTGGAATCGAATGTTTCGCCTTTATCGATACGGCGTAATATTTCGTTATCGCCACTTTCGGCACCGACATAGATCAGCTTTAAACCAAGCACTTCGAGTTCGACCAGGTCATCGACCGTTTTATTTTTCAGGTTAGCGGGCAAACAATAAGACGACACACGTGACACCGAAGGGAGCCAGGTTTTAATCGCCTGCAGAATCATTTTCAACCGCCGCATCGATAACACCAAAGCATCACCATCGGCGAGGAAGACACGTCGAGGTTGCAGACCTGATTCACCACAGCGCTGAATTTCATTTAGCAGCTCGGTTTCGTCTCGCGGGCGAAATTTCTTTTGCTCGTCGGTGTACATTTCGCAATAAGTGCAGCGGTTCCAGCTACAACCATTAGTGACCTGAAAAATCAGCGAATTGCCTTCACTGGGTGGTCGGAATAGAGGCTGAATGTACTGTACAGGCGGCTGGATATGGAATGGACTAAACATGGGAATTCCAATTAACTTGGTTTTAAATAATGCCTGAAAAGTGGCGGTCTAGTGTCGTTTAATCTAGTCTGCTGGTTCCGCTTTATGCCGAGCGCGAATAAAGTCTGAATGAGGCACATAGAGTAACTCAGCAACCTGGCGGATTAAATGCTCTTCATAATGACATTTAACACCGTCGGCGAACACCACCTGCCACATCATTTCAATGACGCGTTTTTTCATGGGTTGATCGAACTGCTCATTGAGCACCCGGGTGATGTGTTGTATGGACACTAGATCATCAGCCTCTTGATGGGCTTGATCCATTAACTCGTCCAGTGCGCCATCATCCAGCGAAAACTGCTGTGCTAACAACTGGCGCATGTGCGCAAGCTCAGAAGCATCTTGCTCAAAGTCGGCTCGACTGGCTTCAATCAACAGTGCAGCAGTCGAGACCCGCAGAGCATGCTCGCCATCTTGCTGTTTTTCTGGTGATTGATTCGGTTGGAATAGCTTCTTTAATAGTGATTTCATCTTTTACGACTCGTTTTATTTATTTGCGTGTTTATTTGTTTTGACTGCCTAACAGCCACGATTTGATCATTAATTCGTCTATTAGTGCGGCAATTAATTCATAGCTTTTATTCATCACAAGTTATCCTTTAATTGCATATTCTTCAAGAGTATGCAAAATCGAATCGTCTTTCTTAATTTGAATCCAATGACTTTAACAGAATTACGCTATATCGTTGCCGTCTCTCAAAAAAATCACTTTGGTCTGGCGGCTCAGGCCTGCTTTGTGAGCCAGCCGACACTCAGCATTGCGATCAAAAAATTAGAGGGTGAACTTGGTGTCCGCCTATTTGAACGTAGCTCGAAAAACGAAATACGGATCACAGAAATTGGCCAGCAAGTCATCGATCAAGCGCATATTGTGCTGCAAGAGGCACGGATTCTAAGCGAAATAGCACAACAGGGTAAAGACCCTTTGTCAGGCACGTTTAAACTGGGGGTTATTTACACGATTGGCCCCTACCTGCTGCCAAGCCTTATCCCAAAGCTAAAACAACGCGCACCGAATTTGAAACTGATCATCGAAGAAAACTTTACCGCGAACCTGTATCAGTGGCTCAAACAAGGGACATTGGATGCCATTATCATTTCCTATCCCTTTGCAGAGCCAGGCATCGAAACCTCGGCTTTGTATGAAGAACCTTTCGTCGTCGCACTGCCTCGTGATCACGCCTGGAACAAACGCAAAGAGATTCTACCCGAAGACCTCGCTCAACAGGACTTGATGTTACTAGGTGCAGGGCATTGCTTTCGTGATCAGGTGATTAAAGCCTGCCCTAACTGCATGGTGGGTAATAGCGAAATAACGCGTAGCCTGGAAGGTGGATCACTTGAAACGATTCGCCATATGGTGGCTGCTGGCACTGGTATTACGGTATTACCACATACCAGTATTTTGCACAGCCATCATGATGAGCGGTTGATTGATTTCAAACCATTTAAGGCACCTGCCCCGAGCCGCACTGTCGCAATTGCCTGGCGCAAGCATTATCCACGTAAAGACACGATTGCGACTATACGAGAGACTATTCAAACCACTCCCCTTAACGGGGTTGAAATACTTCAGTGAAAATCTCAACCATGAATAACCAGCTATGAACAACCCAGGCCTCGCAAGCATCCTTCAGCAGGAACACGAGCAAGACCTTGAACTGATTCGGGGCAAACTGGTATCTGAAACAGCAAAAATTCCCTGGACCGAATTACAGCGTTTCTTCGCTAACGGCAGTACTTTGTATGTTTCACCCGAACTAGATTTAATCGATGTTGCTTTTGCATTCCAGCGAGATCTTGCCGATCAGGTAAAGCCATGGCTCGACCAGTCATTGGTGGCAGCTGTCAGCACTGACCAAGCAAAAGCATGGTTTGAACAAGACAGCCTGTTGTGGACAGCGGTTGTGAAACCCTGGGTATTGGTTCAATTGCCCAAATAAATAGGGCTGAAAAAAAGACCTACTAACAAAATAACCCCGCTATACCCAGAGGCGTCCCTGAAAAAAGAGAGTGATTCCTTGTCCAAGTATTTCCCAATCCGGGAATGAGCCTGAAACAGGGTTAATCCAAAATTGAATTAGGCCCTTAAATCATGTCGTTCATGTAGCTGTTTAAAAAGAGTATCTCGTGCCGAATTTAATTGTTCAGCGGCTTCATTATCATTCTTTTTTTTGCTGAATGCATTGAGTATTAAACCGTAGGAAAAGTGAGGAAATATTTTCAACAATAAGGGACAGGAACTCTTAAAAATAACCTAATCTACAACCGGAAATAACCGTCGGTTTCAGAAAATAAATAACAATTTGTGAGGCAGATTCAACCTTGAAGTGCATAACCAATTAAGCAGCTAGTGCTGCCATGTGTTCGGCCATTTTATTAGCCGGTGTGATAGTTGAGCTTCTTTCTCGGTCTATTGTTAAGGGAGGCTATCACAGATGCCACTGTTCTTTGCGTCACCAGCTTGAAATCAGTATGCTTTGGCCAATACTGTCTAAGTAGCCCATTCGTATTCTCATTCAATCCTCGTTGCCATGAACTGTACGGATCTGCAAAATGACCGCAGCGCCTAGCGCTTTGGTGATTTGTTCATGGTACGCAAACTCTTTCCCATTATCGGCCGTGATCGTTGCGGCGGTAACGACATCGGCTGACTTACTATTGACTTGCTTGGAAACGGTAAAGCTCGTTGCCCTATCGACAATCGTGACGAGTGCACCACTGTGACCCTTGCCAATCACCAGGTCAATTTCCCAATCCCCAACACGAGATTTCTCCTCAACTATGGCTGGGCGCTCATCAATACTGACTCGATTCTTGATGTGGCCTCGCCCAGCATAGCTCTTGCGGCGTGACTGATAGCGCTTTCCTTGACGTCGTAGGTCTTGATATAACAGGCCGCCTGATTGCTTGTCACGCCAAATATATTGATAGATAGTTTCATAGCTGATTAACGTATCTTTCTCTCTTCGTAACCAACCTGAAATTTGGTCCGGACTCCATTTTAGGAGTAACTTCGAATCGATTAAGTTCGTTATCTGAGGCGACATTTTTATCGGCCTAGTGGCGATTAAGCGTCTGTTTTCACTTAAGTTCTGCGCCTGCTTATACCGATAACCACAAGAATCTTTATTGCGTCGAAGCTCCCTGCTGATGGTTGGCTGGCTAGTACCAACAGCCGCTGCGATAATTGAAGAGTGTCCTTGTCTCGATTGGACTGGTAGTAAAGGCGTGTCGGGTTCGCAAACCATGGACTCACTGACTGCCGATAGCAATTATGTCTTAAGTTGCACAGGAACCTCAGGTACGGTAAGTGATACCGTTGATATAACCGTGCAAGATGGTATCGGTACTGCGCTATTATCGTGGACGCCACCAACGCAGAATACTGATAACTCTGCATTAACCGACCTTGCTGGATATAAGATCTATTACGGTACAGCACCCGGAAGTTATAGTAATTCCGTCACTTTAGTCGGTACAGCCCTTAGCAGCTACTTAATAGAAGAGCTTGCTGCAGCTACCTGGTATTTTTTGATCACCGCCTATAATTCGTCTAATGTCGAAAGTTCATACGCTAGTGAAGCGAGTAAAGCCATTAACTAGAGGTGGCTAGAGTCTATCGGACTTAGGATGAATCTACTGAGAAATATGTTTAAGGCTTACTAGCCACATGCTTCAAAACCTCAACCACCTGCTCCGGTGTTTGAGCCCAGGCCATGGCGGCACCGTCTACTTCTTTCAGCGGGTGAATAATATCCTCACCATGCAAAGTAATATAAGGCGTGCCGAGTGCGGCGCAATATCCTGCATCGAAAGCGGCATTCCATTGTTTGTATTTATCGCCAAAACGGATGATGGCGATATCACATTGTTCTAGCATATTTTTAGTGCGAATCGCATTCACTTTGGCAGATTTGTGATCGCGCCAAAAGCTATTGGTCTCGGCACCGAGCACATCACCCGCCGCATCACTTGCTTCATGATTGGTAACAGCTGAAATAAAAATAATGGGCAGAGCCAATGCCTCGGCACCTTGCTTAATTTTTTCACGCCAGTCAGTGTGTATTTCACCCGATAGGTAGACGGTGTATTCCATGGATATAACCTCTTGATTTAAGGGCACCTCTAAAAATGCACTTTTTTAGAGGCGCCCTTGAGTTTTAAAAAAAATGCTAATTAATTTCGGTTTTGTAACTAAACATATCACCACGCCCTTTGGTGGTTCTAATTTCAATTACTTGATTATCGCGAGTATACGTCGTTCGATTTAATACCAATACAGGCGCGTTTACTTCGATGTCTAAAATGGCCGCAGTTTTTTCTGTTGCACCTTCGGCGATTAAGGTTTCAGCCGCCTTGATAATGGGAATGTTGTATTTATCAACAACAACCGCATAAAACAGATCGGGGATATGAATATCTTCATTTTCAAGGCCAGGCAATAGATCGGCTCGCCAGCGTGAATACTCAACCATCACCGGTTTTTTGTCGATATAGCCAATTCTCTCGATATAAAGTAACTCGGAATGGGTGGGTATCGCCATTTTCTGGCAATTGATACGATTACCCTTTTCTATATGGCGCTCGGATGTCTTTTTGTCGATACGAACATCTTCACCTTCTGCACCACCGTACGAGAAGTATTTAAACAGGCTGTTATTGAAGTCGATTCGCGACACGTAGGTACCTTTACCCTGATGACGATAAAGTTTTTTCTCCCATACCAGATTATCGATCGCTTTTTTTACGGTACCCTGACTAACTCCCAGTGTTGCTGCTAGCTGGAGCTCGGAAGGTATCAAGTCACCCGACACTAATTCACCTGAATCGATAAAGGCAACTAAGTAGTCTTCGACGACTCGATAGAGTGGTTTACGTGCTCGATGGTTCATTGACGTCCTTTATTTCCAAATAATTGAGTTATCGAGTTATTCAGAGTTCATGTTTAGGGTTTGACTAATATAGGTATCTATTCAGCTATTAAATCCTAATTGCCAATTCAAATCGAGTGGCTTAATCGCCTAATAAGGCATTTCGCCACAATAAGGGCATCTCTAAAAATTAATTGACTTGATTGTAAACTGCTGCAAGAATCGATACAACTAACTCATGTATATGAGTTAAATAACTATAAGAAAAACCCAATAAATGAGGAGACAATAGAGAGCATGGACTTTCTTAACTATTTCGGTAATGTTTTCACGCCCTACCATCTATTACTTTTATTTGGTGGCACAACAGCTGGCTTAATTTTAGGCGCATTGCCTGGTTTAAGTCCAACTATGGCTGTCGCTTTAATTATTCCGTTTACCTTCCACATGGAACCCGCTAGCGGTCTGATTTTACTGGGCGCAATGTATACCGCAACGGTTGCTGGTGGCGCCATCAGTGCTATTTTAGTTAATGTGCCCGGCGCGCCAGCTAATATCGCTACCGCACTCGATGGTCATCAAATGGCGCGTCAGGGTCGTGCCTCTGAAGCCCTGCACTATTGCTTTCTGAGTTCCTTCGTCGGTGGTATTTCCGGCATCATCATCCTGATATTTTTCACCCCACCACTGGCAGAACTTGCCCTAAAGTTTGGCCCTACTGAACTCTTCTGGATAGCCATTTTAGGCATAACCGTCATTGGCACGATTGGCAGTAAATCGGTCATAAAGGGTTTGATGGCCGGGCTATTCGGGCTAGCGGTATCGACTATCGGTGACAACCCAATGCTTGGCGAGCAGCGATTCGTTTACAGCGAGCACATGGAAAGTGGCATTCACATTGTCGTCGCATTGATCGGCCTATTCGCATTACCCCAAATACTGACGTTACTGGAAGAATCCGGCAAATCGGAAGCGGGTATGTTTGCATTGAGTGAAGCAAGGTGGGTTACTTCGTTTAAATACAATGTAACGCGTATAAAAGCACTCGCGATGGGATCGATTATCGGTGCGATAGTCGGGGTCATACCTGGTGCTGGTGGCCAAATAGCCGGACTAGTTGCCTATGATCAAATTAAAAAGACCAGCAAGAACCCCGAAAAATTTGGTCAAGGAGAGCCAGATGGCATTATCGCAGCTGAATCCGCTAACAATGCAATGGTAGGGCCTTCGTTGGTGCCACTACTCACTTTGAGTATTCCAGGTAGCCCTACCGCAGCTGTGTTATTGGGCGGTCTACTCATTCATGGGCTGTTCCCCGGCCCAGACCTGTTTACTGTGCATGCTGAGGTCATCTGGACGTTTATTGACTCGCTCATTGTTGCTCAGGTTTTTATGCTCGTAATAGGCCTCTTTTTAAGCAGACATAGCGGCTGGATTATGAAAGTACCCCCACATTACATGGCTGCATCTATCCTCGTGTTAGCCGTGTTTGGCACCTATAGTATTCAGTCGAGTTATTCCGATGTGCTTTTGATGGGCGTCCTGGGTGTCACCATGTATTTCGCCAGCAAGCTCGGATTTGGCCCAGCGCCAATGGTGCTTGGCGTTATTTTGGGCCCTATAGCCGAAGACAATTTTTTGATGGGTAAGCTCATCGGTGAAGCCGGTGACGGCGCACTCAATTACTTTGTATCAGGCCCTATTAATATGACGTTAATCGCGGCCACATTAGGCTCTGTTGCTTACAGCGTATATGCCAGCCAGAAAATGAAAAAGAAGGTGATGCAATAATGAGTAATTTAAGAAACCCAGAACTGACTACTGCATTTTATTCGCTCGCTATTGCAGGATTATTTAGTTTCCTTGCTTTCTATGGCACTGATTCTGATATCTATTTATTCCCACGAATTATTGCGCTGGCCTTACTAAGCTTTTCAATTGTTTTGCTTATTTCAAGCTTGCAAGCCAGTAAAGTCTCAGAGAAAAGCACCGCAGACCAGAATAAAGAAAGCAATTTCATGAAAATTTTACCGGGCCTGGCCATCGGATTTATATATCTGACTCTAATGGACACGGTTGGATTTTATACCAGTTCTTTTTTTGTATTTCTCGCTTTTTTAATGCTGTATGGAAAACGTGAAATGACTGATCCAAAAGCTTTTTTTAAAAAGGTGACTGTATCGATTAGTTTTGTATTCGTACTCTACTTATTGTTTTGGCAAGGATTGCATGTAAGAACACCAACCGGTTGGATTTTTTAGTAGGAACCTTATTAATCGGGTGATAGGTTTGGAAGTAAATCCTCATAACGTGAATGCGGATTTATTAATATAGTTTAAGCACGTAAAATCAAAAATTTACAACGAAGAGGAAGAGAAATGAACATGAAAAATAGTAGACTGTTTAGAAAAACCGCGATCACTATCGCTTCAACGGCACTACTGCTTGGCGCCGCCGGTGCCAGTTATGCGGATTACCCTGACCGACCCATTGGCGTTATGGTTGCTTACAATCCAGGTGGTGCAACTGACTTCCAGGCCCGTATCGCAACCCTGGCTTCAGCCAAAGAAAAAGATGGCAAGGCGCTTTCAGTTGGCCAACCAATTTATGTAACCAACAAGCCAGGGGCCGGTGGCCGCAAGGGCTGGAACTGGTTTGCCGATAAAGCACCTGCTGATGGTTATATGCTAGCAGCCTACAATGTGCCTCATTTCATTGCGCAATCGATAGTATTTGATACCAAATATAATATTAATAATCTTGAACCAGTGGGAAACTGGGGCGCTGATCCAGCGGTTTTGATTGTTGGCAAGGATAGTCAATTTAATACCGCGCAGGAGCTGGTCGCATTCGCCAAGAAGAACCCTGGTAAAGTCACTGTTAGTGGTGCCGGTAAATTTGTTGGTCATCATATTGCTCATTTGCAATTCGAAAAAGCGGCTGGCATCGACTTAACATATGTGCCAGGTAGAGGTGGCGTTGGCGCAATGAAGTTAGTTAAAGGGGGACAGGTTAAAGCTGGTTTTAATAACCTGTCTGACGCGGCACGTGCACAAGGTGATATCAAGATCCTGGCTGTTGCCGATCTTGAACGCCATGCCTTCCTGCCCGATGTCCCCACTTTCAAGGAACTTGGAATTGCGGTTGATAATTCCAGCGTCAATTTTCGTGGATTAATGGTACCAAAAGGAACGCCGGCCGATGTTATCAGTTATCTCGAAAAAACAGTGCCCGTTATGTTTAATGATAAAAAGACGTTGGGGAAAATGAAGCAAACTAACTCGCCTGTCCGCATTATGACCCGCAACGAAGTAATCGCTATGTGGAAAGAGCGCCAGGCAGCACTGACTGAGTTACTGAAAGACCTTAAGTAATCTTTCACAAGTAGTCCTTCATAAGTAAGACAACAACCGTTTAACCGGGAGACTAATGCTCCCGGTTAACCTTCAAAGCTACAACGAAGAATAAAGTACCTGGAGATCAGAAAAATGCCCTCGGATGAAAATTCACAGGTGAAAAATAGTGTGGCTTCACTAATTGTGAAAGCACGTGCGGCGCAACAAATTTACAATGAATATAACCAGGCTCAGGTCGATGAAGTTGTCACTGCCATTGGCTGGACGATTATTAATCCAGACAATAATTATCTGCTAACATCGATGGCTATTGCAGACACAGGCATTGGTAAATATGAAGATAAAGTAATTAAAAATTATCGAAAAACACTGGGGCTATTGCGCGACCTACAAGGCGCAAAATCAGTCGGCGTTATTGCTGAGTACCCAGAAAAAGGATTAGTAGAAATTGCACGACCCGTAGGCGTTGTTGGTGCTGTCGTACCCTCCACTAATCCGGTTGCCACGCCCGTCAATAAAACCATCAATGCACTGAAGGGGCGCAATGCCATTATTCTGGCGCCCTCTCCTAAGGGCCAGAAAGTATGTGAAAAGTTGGTCGAACTGATGCACGTTGAGTTAAAACGCGTGGGCGCGCCGACTGACCTTATTCAGCATTTGTCATTACCCGTCAACAAAGCAGACGCCTATGAGCTCATGCGTCAAGTCGATCTAATCGTCGCGACAGGCTCTGGCAACAACGTTAAAGCCTGCTATGAAAGTGGGACACCGGCACTGGGCGTTGGTGCTGGCAACGTATCCGTAATTATTGATGATAGTGCTGACTTAAATGATGCGGCCGCTAAAATAAAAGCATCAAAAACCTTCGATAATGCCACTAGTTGTTCTTCTGAAAACAGTATCGTTATTGTCGATAGCGTCTATGACCTTATGATTAAAGCATTGAGTGAACAAGGCGCCTGCATGCTCGATGCCGAGGAAAAACAAACATTACAAGAGGGCCTTTGGCAGAATGGTCATTTGAGCAGGGATGTTATTGCCCAGAGTGCAGCCAGGATTAGTCAGGTAACAGGCCTCAATCGACCGGCACTAAAACAAGCCAGTATGTTACTGGTTGAAGAGACAGGTATCGGGCCAGATTATCCTTTTTCTGATGAAAAACTGAGTCCAGTACTCACCGTTTACCGAGCCCGACATTTTGATCATGCATTTGCAATCGTGAATGAAATTTTGAACTACAAAGGCAAAGGACATTCTGTTGGTATTCATACCAACAATGATGAGCATGTTTTAAAACTTGGTTTAGAATTGCCAACTTGTCGAGTCATAGTGAATCAGGCTCATTGCTTTGCAACGGGTGGTAGTTTTGATAATGGCCTACCGTTTTCGCTATCGATGGGCTGTGGCTCCTGGGGTAGCAATAGCATTCCAGATAACTTGAATTACACTCACTATCTCAATACGACTCGAATTGCTCGAACGATACCCAAGAACCAGCCATCTGATGCTGATATCTTTGGTGAATTTTGGAGTAAGCATAATATCGAGGCGACGTCTTAAAAATGAATACTGTCAAAGCCCATATCGATGACCGCGCTAGAACTCAGGGCGATGCCTGTTTTTTAGTCTCTCCTGAAATTGGATCTGAGCTTAGTTTTGGTGATCTCCAGAAAAGCATATCTCATATTGAGCTTCATCTAGCCGCATTAGGCATCAATAAAGGGGACAAGGTTGCTTTCTTGATGACCAATGGGCTCTGGACAACGACGCTATTTCTTGGCGCCATGTACAGCGGTCGAGTCGTTGTGCCGCTCAATGCGGTTTGTGGTAGTGATCAACTGCAATATGTGATTGATCATTGTAATGCAAAGGTATTATTTGTTGAAGCCGATCTCGAGCAAAAATATAAGAACGTTTTTGATAGTTTAGCGGATGATATCAACGTTATTCATGCCTGCAGAAACAATGGGCCAGTATGGCCAATTGATACACTAGTCGAATCAACTAAAACCAATCATCAAACTCATATAGAGCCAGCGAACGACGCCTTACTAATTTACACGTCAGGCACCACAGGTCGGCCAAAAGGCGTACTGCTAACCCATAAGTCAGTCGTAGCGGGTGGCATGAATACAGCGCTCTCACATCAGCTGACGACCGATGATCGTGCGCTGTGTGTGCTCCAACTTTATCACATCAACGGCGAGATGGTGACCGTCATGGGACCACTGGTTAGCGGCAGCAGCGTGGTGATGCCGAATAAATTCAGCATCACTGACTTCTGGTCGCTGATCGATCAATGGCAATGCAGCTGGTTTAGCGTTGTACCCACTATTATTGCCTATCTGCTAGAGCAAGCCGAGCGCCTCAAAGAACCCACTTGCCTGTCTTCCGATCGACCTAAGTTACGCTTTGGCCGCTCTGCTTCGGCACCGCTTTCTCCTGAAATGCACCGGCAATTCGAGCAGCAATTTGCCGTCCCTCTTGTCGAAACCATGGGCCTCAGTGAAACCGCAGCACAAATTTTGTCGAACCCAATGCCACCCGCTTCCCCCAAATATGGCTCGCCCGGGGTTGCCATTGGCAACGAGGCTATGATCATTGACAAACAGGGAAATGAACAAGAAACAGGCCTATCCGGAGAACTCATGATCCGTGGCGATAATGTCATGAAAGAGTATTACAAAAACCCCGCAACCACCGCCAGCACCCTTCGAGCAGATGGCTGGCTACACACCGGAGATTTAGCCTACGTTGACGACGATGGGTATTATTTCATCACTGGTCGCTTGAAAGAAATCATTATTAAAGGTGGTGAAAAGATAGCTCCAAGGGAAATTGACGAAGCACTGTATCAACATAGCGCCGTGCTAGAGGCCGCCGCCTTTGCTATACCTGACAAACGATACGGACAAGAAGTTTTTGCCTGCGTGAGTTTAAAACCAGGCGCCCAGTGCACACCAGAAGAACTGCGCGAACTTTGCATTGAAAAGCTGGGGGAATTTAAAGCACCAAAGACGATTACTTTTATGGATGAACTACCAAAGGGACCCTCCGGAAAAATCCAACGTTTGAAACTCTCGGAAGCTGCCATCGCCAGTGCGTGATATTATCCTGCCCTACATTCCTTTTGGGCGAGACAATGGCTATCGGTAAAATTTTCAAATCTTTGTTCGGTGGTGAATCGAAACCATCCGAACCGAAAGAATTACAATGCGATGCACTCGAATACAACGGCTTTAAAATTGAACCAGCGCCCATCGTTAACGATGGCAAGTTTCGCACCGCAGGCTATATTAGTGGTGAGTTAGATGGTGAGACCAAACGCATTCAATTCATCCGAGCAGATCAAAATGGCGATCAACAGTTAGCCATTGATCACTCCATCGCTAAAGCAAAACAAATAGTAGATGAGCAGGGTCAAAAATTATTAAGCCGACAACAGCTTTAGGAAGCCACTGATTAAGTCTGCTTAGGGCTGGAAACGAAGCAACGTGATTAACAAGCTGGCTCAGTCAAGCTACCTGCGAATTAAAACGATCAAGACGGAATGGTACTTACTTTGATCGTCATCCCGGGCTTGATCCGGGATCCAGTGACGTTGAAAGTTGCTAGTTGACTAGTCGCTTGCATATCCTGAAATACTGAACCCGTTATTAAGCAAAACGGCAAATATCTCGTGTATTGCGCAAGGTTTTTTTATTTCGATTAAACTAGTAATATAGTTTGACAAATATTTTACGCCTGCTATTTTGTAACCATGCAACTAGAAACCGCCGCCCTCATCCTAAGTAAAATCGGAAATCCAACGCGATTAAGAATTGTCCGCTTACTGGTTCGAGCCGGATCGAATGGACTCCCAGTGGGCAGCATTCAAAAAACATTGGGGATTCCAGGCTCGACCCTGACTCACCACATTGCCCATTTAAAGAACGCTGAGGTGATATGTCAGGAGAGAGATCAAGCGACCTTGTTTTGTAAAATGCAATACCAGGTATTAGACGAACTAGTAAAGTACCTGACTGAAGAATGTTGCATCGATGAAAGTCAGAAAGCTCGCCCCGAAAAGAGCTAATATTTTTTTATCACTTTATTACGAGGTTTCTAGTAATATGGAAAAATCAATTAGACCGTCTAAAAATCCTGAACGCAGTATTTTAGCCATCATAACCAGTGTTTCACTCGGATTATTTAGAGACAAGGTGTTCATAGGTATTCTGCTTACCATGCTAATTCTTGTGTTTGCTGATCAGTCCCAAATTTTTCAAAGTTTGGTATTCACCGCAAGTTCGCTTTGGGAGATGCTGCCCTTCTTTCTCTTAGCTATCCTATTCGCTGCCTATGCAACCGGCACCAATGCCAGCTCACTCATTGCTCAGGTTTTTACCGGCAACCCAGTCAGAGCCACTATTTTGGCTGCATTTGTTGGTGCTTTATCTCCATTTTGCTCCTGCGGTGTCATTCCGCTCATAGCCGCAATGCTCGGCGCCGGCGTACCACTGGCACCAGTGATGGCATTCTGGATAGCCTCTCCCATTATGGACCCTGAAATGTTTATCCTTACCGCAGCTGGTATTGGATTCAATTTTGCGGTCGCCAAAACTATCGCGACTATAATGATGGGGCTATTTGCAGGTTTCACTGTTTTATTAATTCAACGTTACGGCTTTCTATCAAACCCATTGCAAACTCAGGTAGCTAATGCATGCGCCACGTCTTGTGGGCCTGATAAAAATCCAGTAGTAAAATGGAGATTTTGGCAGGATGCTGATCGCAAAAAAGTTTTCTTTGATGAGTCTTTCTCAATCGCTCGATTTCTCGGTAAATGGCTAGCGCTGGCATTCTTTCTCGAAAGCCTGATGCTAGCCTATGTATCGTCAGACTGGATTGTGCAATATGTTGGTGAAGACAATTTTTTCGCCATTCCACTAGCCGCCATCGTGGGTGCGCCGTCGTATTTAAATGGTTACGCCGCAATACCGCTCATCTCAGGTTTACTCGAAATTGGCATGACACCTGGCGCTGCCATGGCATTTATAACAGCAGGCGCAGTGTCATCAATTCCCGCAGCCATTGCGGTGTTTGCCTTGGTTAAGAAACCTGTTTTTGCACTGTATATTTTGCTTGGGCTAGTGGGCTCTATTTCTACAGCCTGGCTGTATCAATTATCGGGTGGGGTTATTTGAAAATCGCTATGAGGCAATGTTAATGTGTAGTAGCCCAGACTTGACATGTCAGAAATCTAAATAGATTTCGATAGTGCCTGACATTAATACCAATCATAAAGCGGCGGTGACAACATTATTCGACCGCGTTCGGCAAATTGAGATGGCGTCATATCTATGTGTAACTCTTTTTTTAACTGAGTAATCTAGGATAAAGGAGATGATTGTGAATATTGACATCTATGGTTAGGGCTTTATAATTTCTGTACTGTATGTCGCATACCAAAACTGCTTCTCCCGTATCAATTCCTTTCCTCGCGATAACTTGCGCCTGTATTATTTCTTTGTTGGCTTTTGGGCCAAGATCGGCAATGGGTTTTTATCAACTGCCGATGCTTCAGGACACGGGTTGGGATCGAACGACTTTTGCGATGGCCATGGCACTGCAAAATTTGTGCTGGGGATTAGGTCAGCCCTTTTTTGGCGCTATTTCCGATCGTTTTGGCACCTGGCGAGTTTTAGCAGTCGGAACTGTCCTCTATGCCTCCGGTTTGGTGTGCATGTCAATTGCTCCATCTCCACTCTGGTTGCATATCGGAGGTGGTCTCCTGGTTGGTCTGGGGGTAGCAGCCTGTTCTTTCGGTGTTATCCTGGCTTCACTTGCCCGTATGGTCAGTGCCGATAAACGGTCTCTGGCGTTTGGTCTGGGCACCGCGGCTGGTTCTGCTGGAATGTTTCTGTTCGCTCCGATTTCACAGGGATTGATCGATGCTTATGGTTGGGGGGACAGTCTGATTTACGTTGCAATGTTTATGGGACTGATACCGCTACTTGCCATACCATTACGTGGAAACGCATCAACTTCAAAAGTGTCGAACCAGGAAATCCAACAAACATTTTCTGAGGTTATTTCAGAAGCATTTGCTACTCGAGGTTATGTTTTACTGGCGGCCGGCTTTTTTGTATGTGGGTTTCAGGTGGCGTTTATTACCGCCCATTTCCCAGCCTATATTAGCGATATTGGTATTGAAGCAAAATGGGCTGTCATCGCTATCAGCCTGATCGGTTTTTTTAATATTATCGGATCGCTTGCTTCTGGTGTGCTCGGGCAGAAATATTCAAAGCCCATTTTATTGTCATGGATTTATCTGGCTCGATCAATACTGGTGGCATTATTTTTATTGCTGCCTCAGACCGCGGTCAGCGTGGTCATATTCTCGATTATTATGGGGATATTGTGGCTCTCAACGGTTCCACCAACTAATGCGTTGGTAGCTGTTATGTTCGGCACCCGCTATTTGGGCACGCTGGGTGGGATCATATTCTTTTCGCATCAACTAGGATCATTTCTTGGAGTCTGGTTAGGAGGAGTTCTTTACGATATAACCGGGACCTACGATACCGTTTGGTGGTTAGGCGTTGCACTTGGGATTTTTGCCGCCATTGTTCACTGGCCGATCAAAGAAGCACCGGTGCGTCGATTGGTAACGGAGTAGTCTCTGGTTGTTGCCTGGTTTTTTTACTACATGAAACTGACAGCATGCTATCAGAAGGCACCAGTGAATATCTCACGACCAAATATTGTAATAACCACTATTCCAAATAATCGATGAAAACTAAGGTGGCAGTTAACTTAATTCTTATTTGATAATATTTTCGTACGAAGATGATACTCCACTGCGTGCCGCGAAGAACCTGTTTCAGGCACTATCGGGAACGTCCACTTATTTGACCAAATCTGGCATTGACGACGATCCGTCAGGAATGACTGCTTTGTATAAAATAGACATAGCCTGCTCAAATCACGACCTATTAACAACCCTGTCCGATTAAGCCTGAGCCACTACAGTTAATGCAATACCTCAAACCCCAGCCTAACCCACTGCCTCCGATTCTCGAATTCTCTCCAATCGATTTTGCTCTTCAATAAACGCCTGTTTGATTTCTTCCAGAACGGTATCGACATCGGCTGACTCGGTGCTTTCTTCAAACTGTCCAGTGAGTTCGGTGTTGGGGTGTAAGTCACCCGCTTCAAATAGCGCCCACATTTCTTGGGCATAGTGACTGTTGCTTAGTTCGGGTGCGTATTGCGCGTAGTAGTTGGTAATGTTTTCGACATCGCGGCGGTGCATGCTTTCGGCATTATTATTTGCGGCGGCATCAACGGCTTGCGGCAGGTCGATAATGACGGGGCCATTATCGTCAATGAGCACATTAAACTCCGACAGGTCACCATGAACTAAACCGGCGCAGAGCATACGCATGACGTCGTGCATGAGCGTTTTATGATCCACCAGCGCTTGTTCCTCTGTCATGGAGACATCGTTTAGGCGAGGTGCAACTTCTTCACCGCCATAGGTGATTAGCTCCATTAATAATACGCCATCGAAACAACCGTATGGTTTAGGTACGCGAACGCCGATTTCGGCTAGTTTGTAGAGCGCAGATACCTCTGCGGATTGCCAGACTTCTTCTTGTTGTTCGCGACCGAATCTTGAGCCTTTTTCCATTGCGCGGGCGCGACGGCTGTTGCGAACTTTTCGGCCTTCCTGGTAGGTTACGGCTTGCTTGAACGCTCGTTTTTCGGCTTCCTTGTATATTTTCGCACAACGGATCTCTGAGCCACAGCGTACGATAAAAACATCAGCTTCTTTCCCGCTCATCAAAGGTCGGATCACTTCGTCGACTAAACCGTTTTCGACCAGTGGGCGTATTCGTTTGGGAATTTTCATATCGGCCTTATACATGAGTTAAACCGCGGATGGAAGGGAAGAGTCGGTCATCGAACAATTGTCATTAGATTGTTTATGACTTCCCCGCTACACTAGTTTAAAGCGAACCGATAATGACCACTGCCAATTGAGGGAACTCTGTGAAAACGCATATTTTAAATTCTTTAAATCAAAGCCAGAACATGCTGACCGCGTTTCTTTCCAATGCTGACAATATGACTAATATCGAAAATGGCGCTCGTCTTTTAATCGAAACACTCAAGAATCGTGGTTCGATTTATAGCTGTGGTAATGGCGGTTCGATGAGCGATGCGATGCACTTCGCCGAAGAGTTATCAGGCAGATACCGCAAAAATCGGGGCGGATTATCGGCAACCGCAATCAGTGATCCCGGCCATATTACTTGCGTCGCTAACGACTTTGGCTATGAGCATATTTTCTCTCGATACCTTGAGGCTAATGCCAATACCGGGGATTGCTTACTTGCCATCAGCACCAGTGGCACAAGTAAAAATGTTATCAAGGCTATCGAGTACGCCAAACAAAATAACATTCACGTCATCAGTCTCACTGGTCCTGCCAATACAGCCGCCGGTAAGCTGGTCGACTGCGATATCCATGCAGGACCCAGTGACTTTGCTGATCGTGTGCAGGAGATTCACATCAAAGTGATTCATACCCTGATTGAGTTAGTCGAGCGCGAATTTTTCCCCGAGAATTATCGTTAACCCACGTTCAAGTGATATAAAAATAGTAATCGAAAGCGAAAGCAGGGCATTCACCGCAGATCACGCTTGGGTGTGATAGATACTGCTAATATGAAGGCATACCTATGATAGTGAAGTATTTCAGTCCTCCATCTTCGAGCGAACACTATCGATTTTATCCTGCATGGTCTGAACACGATCCGTTCGAGTGCCAACCTTCATAGAGCTACTAATTCGCGGTGCGCCCATATCATGTAGTTTTTCATGGCATTGTTTTACTGCAGCCATCACATCGTCCCATTCACCTTCGACATTGGTACCATAGGAATGCATTTGGTGGCTTAGCCCAGCAGCCTGAAATATCTTTTCACATGCTACGACGTATTGAGAGACCGAGACACCAACGCCTAAAGGAATAATGCAAATATCGATGAGTACATTCATGGTTGTTCCATTGGTGAATTGAGAGGCTTGCAGTATATCTGGTAATTAATGTCCTGAGTAATCCTAAGGGCAGATCTAAAAATGCGTTGTTCCGCGAATGCTGAGTTATCATCTATGATCAAGATCAATCACAATCTTGCCTATTCAAAAGTCTGTTTTAATGTAAGATTTGGTAACCGCTCGGATTACCGACGCATCATAAACATTGAGGAGTTTAAATGTCTTATTCCACAGAAAATCTCGCCGAAATTAATTTGCTGATACGCTATAAGTCATCCGCTAGTCTGGAGGGTATCAAAATTCATAAAACGGCTGATCCTTCCGTCATTGCGGCTGCACAGCGTTTATTTGATGCTGGCTTTATTACTCAGGTTGATGGCGGATATTTGACTCCACTCGGAGCAGAGGCAGAGGAACACGCACAGTCATTATTGATGATGTTGAACGCCTAAATTCAATCGGACTTAATAACACGTTCCCTGGGCTCTCCAATGAAAGTTATCTTCTCGCATGGCAAGGAAAGCGGCCCCTGGGGATTTAAGATAAAGCGTTTAGCAGCAATCGCAGAGCAAATGGGCTGTAGCGTTGAAAGCATCGACTACACCAGCCTGATGAACCCAGACTCGCGAGTCGAGCGCTTGCTAACCGTTTTAGAAACTCAAACCGAACCTGCCATACTAGTCGGCTCTAGTATGGGTGGGTATGTCTCCCTGGTTGCATCCGAATTCGTTGCGACAAAGGCGCTATTTTTGATGGCGCCTGCGCTTTATATCCCCAGCTTTAAACAGCAGCAACATAATTCATTGTCACCCTGGATAGAAATTGTTCACGGATGGTCTGACGACATTATTCCTGTCGAACATCCAATTAAATTTGCCCAGCAGGCTAATAGCACGTTGCATCTGATTGCCGGCGACCATGCATTGAATGACGTAGTCGAAGCAGTTGAAAGCCTTTTCGAAGGGTTCATGTCTAGGCTTTTGGCTAGTGAATAATTTCGATAACACCAGCCTGATAGGTTGATTAAGGAAGGTTGATGAAATTTTATACCGCTTGGTACTGCCCTTTCGCACAACGCGCGTGGATGACGTTAGCGCACAAGAACATCGATTTCGACTATATCGAAGTTGATCCTTACGATAAGACTGAATCCTGGTTGGCAATATCACGCGGTGCCGCAATGGTGCCTGTTGTGATTCAAGCGAATGATGATGGCAGTGAAACGACGATAGTCGAATCAAACCGGGTAGTCGAATATCTAGAGGATTTGCAACCCCAAAACCCAATATTTGCCGACCAACCAAATCAACGTGCAGAACAAAAATACTGGATGGATCACATCGGCAATAAAATCGTGCCTTACTTTTATCAATTTTTAAAAGCGGTCGAGGTGGATCAAAAGCAGGCGCAATCGCGAGAGAACCTGTTAGAAGGGATTGTCACGATTGCTGAAGCAATGGATCACAAAGGGCCCTTTTTTGATGGTCCTGAATTGTCAGCTGTCGATATCGCATTTTTCCCCTTTGCGTTTCGAATAGAAACGCTACTCGGCGAGTGCCGAAACTTCAAAGTGCCGACCGATACTGCTGTTTGGCGACGTTACCATCAGTGGTACAAAGCGGTTTTGGAACACCCCACATTTAAGGCAACCGCTACCGATCACGAAGACTATGCCAATCGATTGATCGAGCATTATTTGCCCTATAGTTTGGGCGGTGGACAAAAGGATTTATAGGCTGTGGGTATCCGGGACTAAAGCCCCGGCAACAAATAGGTAAAGCGGATAATCCTATCTTTTTAACGTAACGCTCTGGCTCTAAAACTACGGCCTTTTATTTTACCTTCAGTCAAAATGCTCAACGCCTGCTTCGCTACCTGACGTTCGACTGCAACATAGGCTATTTTATCGAAGATATCTATCTTACCAATGCGCTTACCCGGCAAATCGGTGTTAGCCGTGAGTGCGCCCAATATGTCACCAGCGCGTATTTTATCTTTACGGCCAGCATTGATAAACAGTGTGGTCATGGGCGGGCTGAGCTTGAAATTCTCTCTTGTGCTGAGAGAAGAGAGATTTTCGATATTCGCGGGACTATCTTGATATTTCGCAATGGCATCCACCCGAAATTGCTCACCAGCGTAAAATAAACTCAGCGCTAATCCATCTTTACCAGCTCGGCCTGTGCGACCTATCCGATGTACGTGTATCTCGGGATCTGGTGTTAATTCATAATTCACGACTGCTGCTAGCTCTTTAATATCCAGCCCGCGCGCGGCCACATCGGTTGCGATTAAAACCGAGCTACTCCTGTTGGCAAATTGCACCAATACCTGGTCACGATCGAACTGCTCTAAGTCGCCATGCAAGGTGCAGGCATGAAAGCCATGCTTCCACAGTTCATCACACAGGTCTTTGCAGGTTTGTTTCTGATTACAGAATACCAGCGTCGACTCAGGACTGTGATGCTCTAATAATGCGACTAATACGGCTGTTTTTTCACCGCGCTGAACTTCGTAGAAGGCTTGTTTGATTTGTTGATTGTGATGCGAAGTTTCGACTCGAACCTCGACTGGGTTTCTTTGCACCATGCCACTGATGTTCCGAATTTCATCGGGGTAAGTAGCTGAGAACAGTAGGGTTTGTCGCTTACGCGGCATCTTGTCGGTAATGAGCATGATGTCTTCTAAAAAACCCATGTCGAGCATGCGATCAGCTTCATCTAATACTAACGTGTTGAGATTATCGAGATTTAAGGTGCCCTTGAGCAAATGCTTTAAAATTCGACCCGGCGTGCCAACCACAATATGCGGATCTCGTTCTAGCGATGCGACTTGCGCACCCATCGGTTTGCCACCACACAAAGTGAGTATCTTAGTATTTGGAACGGCGCGGGCGATTCGACGAATTTCGTTGCTCACCTGATCCGCCAGCTCACGGGTCGGACAAAGTACCAATGACTGGGTTTGATAAGTGCGTGCCTCAAGCTTATTCAGTAATCCGATACCAAATGCAGCCGTTTTACCACTGCCCGTTTTGGCCTGAGCAAGCAGGTCGTCACCCTGTAATAAAACAGGTAATCCCTGAGCCTGAATCGGCGTCATTTCTTTGTAGCCCAATAACTCAATATTGGCGAGTAATTCAGGTTTGATCGAGAGAGATGAGAATTGGTTGGTCACGGTTTATATCGCCAAAGATGCAAGGCGCGCATGATAGCAGATAACATGCGGCGTTAAATGAATCCGTCAGTTTACAACAACAAATACCCTCTTTTAGATCAGGCAATGCCCGCCTACTTTTTGATCTTCATGAAGTAAGTTTCTAGCCGCGATGGTTACCTTCCCAGGTTTACCATCACCGATAAGTTTTCCGGCGACTTCTGATATTGGCAAAGCATCGAGACTGGTTCCAATCATGAAGGCTTCTTTAGCGTCCATTAACTGAGCCACTTTTTGCTTTGACTCCTTCATTTCTCTAATGAGTCCGCGATTCACTAATTCACCTGATAATTCCTGTAAACGTAGCAGCGTCGTGCCCCGCAATGTGTGATCAAAGCTGGAGAAAATCAAATCGTTTTCGGGTGTTAGAAAAACAATATTCTCAGTTGCTCCCTCGCCCAAATAGCCGTCATCGGTAATATTAATCACAAAGTCATAACCGTTATCTATGGCCTCTTTTGTCATCTGAACATTGGAAATGTAATTACATGTTTTAACTTTTGCCAGGCCACCGCTTTTAACTGCAACTTTACTAAACCCAATTTTCACGCCTTGTTGATAGCGACTTTCATCAGGATGGTGAAGGCTAGTTACAATAATGTACATTTGCGGGCCAATCGAATCGTAGGGGTTTGGGGTAAACCCACCCGGGCCACGAGAGGCATATAGCCTGAATAAAGCATTCCTGAGGCCACAATTATCAATCAATTGTTGGCATATTTCTTTGATTTCATCTTGGCTGTGCCTAAGATCGAGCTCGATAGCCTTAGCGGATCTTTCGAGCCGATTCAAATGATCATCGAGCAGGTAAACCCTGCCATCTAGCATTTGAAAAGCCTCAAACACACCATCACCACGATGAACCAAATGATCATCCACCGGGATCATCATTAGCTGTGGGTTTGTAGTAATGCCTGAAAAAATACTGGAATACATCGCATGATAGCCATCCTGGGCATTGTAAACAGGCATTGCTTTTAGAATGTCATCGAGGCATTTAAATACGGGTAAGTTCATTGGTTTTCCTTCACTTTTATTTGGATGAAAAGTAACGTTAATAATTTCCGATCAAATGGGCCATAAAATACAGCGATAGCCTATAGCAATAAATCAGTTTTTATTGGGTTAAAAATATTGGCTACATTGACTAGCGACTGAGCAGTGAGCGCCGGCACGCCATACACTTCGGTACTGACATCGAAACATCGCCGTATTTCCAGCAATAACAAATCAAAATCACCATCCCCCGACAGTAATACAACTCTATCGACATCTTTCGCTGCTTGCATGATGTCGATGGTAATACCCACATCCCAGTCGCCTTTAGACGTACCATCGCTGCGTTGGATATAGGGTTTAAGCTTTATTGTGAATCCAATGTTTTTTAATACGTTCTGGAATTGAACTTGCTTTTGGTCATGCCGATCAATCGCATAGGCATTGGCTAACACTATATCGCCTTCTGAGCTAACGCGTTGCCAAAGCTCACGATAGTTGAACTGACGTCCATAGGCCTGGCGGGTTGTGTAATAGATGTTCTGGACATCAACAAAGAGGGCAATTTTTTTCATTTTTGGGTCAATGCTGAGAAAAGCTTTAGGCAGCATAAAGCAGTGCTTATTTTTGTCTATCGTTATTCCAAAAACGTCTACCGCCGATGGCCGACATTAAGGCTACAATCAATACTGTGTATTAATAGTTAGGCACTCATCGGCCAATCTCTTGTCAATATCCTGATGCGCCGATATGATGTATCGGCTATCAAAATTTAGATTCTATTGTCAGTAAGCTCTACTATCAGTAAAATATACCCATCGCAAAAGAGGCTCATTATGAAAGTTTGTGTACTAGGTGCAGCAGGTGGAATCGGGCAACCGCTATCTCTGCTATTGAAATTACAACTACCGGCTGGTAGTGAATTAGCACTTTATGATGTCGCGCCATTTACGCCCGGTGTTGCAGTCGATCTTAGCCACATCCCGACTGATGTGTCTGTTGCCGGATTTGTTGGCGATGATGTCGAAGCCGCCATGGCAGATGCTGATATTGTTGTCATTCCCGCGGGTGTTCCGCGCAAGCCAGGCATGACTCGGGATGATCTATTCAACATGAATGCTGGCATCGTCAAAAAACTAATCACGGCTGGCACCAAAGTTTGCCCGAATGCCTGTTATGCCATCGTCACCAATCCAGTCAACTCAACCGTACCTATTGCGGCTGAAATTCTAAAGGCCGCCGGTGTTTACGACAAGCGTAAGCTGTTTGGTGTAACAACACTCGACGTTATTCGTTCAAAGACCTTCGTTGCCGAACTAAAGGGAAAGAGCTGTGATGATGTGAATGTCAGCGTCATTGGCGGACACAGTGGCGTTACTATTTTGCCATTGCTGTCTAGTATTGAAGGTGTTGAATTAAGCGATGCTGAAATCGAAGCACTAACGCCGCGTATTCAGGAAGCCGGCACAGAAGTCGTCGAAGCGAAAGCTGGCGCGGGTTCTGCGACTTTGTCTATGGCTCAGGCTGCGGCACGTTTTACCATGTCGTTGGTGGCTGCCATGAATGGTGACGATGTCACTGAATGCTGCTATGTCCAAACAGGCGAAGATACCGATAGCTTCCATGCCCAACCGGTAAAGCTGGGTAAAAATGGTGTTGAATCTATTCCTGCACTACCCGCACTGAGTGATTATGAGCAAAAGCTATTGACTGAACTGAAACCAGTTTTAGATGGCAATATTGCTAAAGGAATCGAGTTTGCCAAAGCATAAATATCCCTACTTTAAAAATACCTTTTAGATTACTTTAGTAATTTTAGGGTAATTTAGACATTTAAAGCGCAGCTTCTGAGCTGCGCTTTTTTTATGGCGGCATCTCATAATTGGTTAGCGCGAAAACGAGTCAATGCAATACCACTGAGAATAATAACCAAAGCAACAATACTCGATGGCTCGACTGGCTCTGACAATACGTAAGCCCCGGTAAAAAATGCAACTACCGGAATCATGTAATTAATAGTCGACAGAAAGGTCGGCCCTGTCCGATCAATCACCGCGAACAGCAATAACGTTGCTAAAGCCGTTGGCCCAATGCCCAACCAAATTGTCGAGCTTAATGCCAAGGTCGAAACCTCCGTATTGCTGGCAGGCACGATAAACAACCAGATCGGAAAAACGACTAGAGTTGCGGCAATCAATACGCCCAGAGCACTGATGAAGGGATTAAACTTTGGTAAGCGTCGTACCAGTATTGAATTCGCCGCATAACTGCTAGCCGCGATAAAAATAGACAGGCCGCCAAACACAGCCTGACCACCGCCTTCGAATACCGGGCCGAGTAATACCGTAATACCACCAATGCCAAACATGAACCCTAGTATTTTGTAGCGATTTAGGTTTTCACCGTCGACCAGATAATGCGCCAGTATCATCGTGATCAGTGGCATGGTCGCCATGATCATTCCTGCAATACCTGAGTTGACCGACAACTGTCCCCAGGAAATGAGGAAGAAAGGTAGTACATAGCCAACGATTCCCATCACCAGAAAAGCCAGCCAGGCGCTGACCGTAAAGGGTAGCCTCAATCCTTTAGCATAAACCACAACGCCCAATATCAAAGCACCAATTAATACTCGGTAAAAAACGGTTGTTAGAGGATGCTGGCTCTCGATCGAGATCGAGATAAACATGAATGAAGTGCCCCAGAGAAAAACGAGGCACATCAACAACAGCCAATTGATTAGCGTTGTTCTATTGGACATTTAGTGGACTTCCTGTGGTGGACAGCCAGTGAAGACTGAGCTAATCGATTTGCAGTTCAGCTATATCACGATAAAGCTCTAGGGCTTGCGGATTCGCAAGAGAGTGAATATTTTTCACCACGCGATTATGCACTACTTCCCGTACTGCCAGCTCCACTATTTTGCCCGACTTGGTGCGAGGAATTTCCGACACCTGAATCACCTTGGCGGGCATGTGCCGAGGCGTACACTTCTCTCTAATCGTTAACCTGATTCTTGCTATTAATGCATCATTTAATGTTAAACCGGGTCGCAGCACGACAAACAATACGACGCGCACATCAGAGTCCCAGTCCTGACCGATCACAATGCTTTCGACCACTTCTTCTATTTGCTCGACATGACGATAGATTTCAGCCGTGCCGATACGCACGCCACCCGGATTTAAGGTCGCGTCTGAACGCCCGTATATAGTGACGCCGCCATGATCATTCAGCATCACATAATCGCCGTGGTGCCATACATTTTCAAAATGCGCAAAATAGGCGTTATGATATTTCTGTCCGTCGGCATCGCCCCAAAAATACACCGGTTGGCAGGGAAAGGTTTGGGTGCAGACTAGCTCACCTTTTTGGTTCTTGATCGATACGCCTTCATCATCAAACACATCGACCGCTAAACCTAAACCACGGCATTGACTCTCTCCCCGATAGACTGGCAGTATCGGGCAACCCAGCACAAAGCACGAAACGATATCCGTGCCGCCTGAAATTGACGATAGGCAAACATCCTGCTTAATACTGTCGTAAACATAATCGAAGCTTTCAGGCGCTAACACCGATCCAGTAGACCAAATGGTTCGAAGCGAACTCAAGTCGTAATTTGATCCTGGCACCAAATAACCCTTTTTAAGTGCATCGATATACTTCGCCGACGTACCAAATTGAGTTAGCTTAACCGACTCGGCATAATCCCAAAGGATATTACCATCGGGATAAAAGGGTGATCCGTCGTACAACACCAATGATGCTTTGCAAGCCAGTACACTCACCAGCCAATTCCACATCATCCAGCCACAGGTAGTGAAATAAAACACACGATCACCCGGTCGAATATCGCCGTGTAGCATCTGTTCTTTTAAATGTTGCAGCAACACACCACCTACCCGGTGGGTAATGCACTTGGGTTTTCCAGTCGTGCCGGAGGAATACAACACATACAGAGGGTCGTTAAAATTACTGGGATGAAAATCGATGGTATCGACAGGATTAGCGATAATGTCATCCCAGTGAGTGACCGACAAATCGCTGCCTAATCCAGCGAGGTTGACCAGAATCGTGCCTTCAAGGCTCGGCAAAGCCGCTGTAATTTTTTTGACCTTGCCTGACAGGTCTATTTTTTTACCATTGTAAAAGTATCCATCCACCGTAAATAAAAATTGGGGCTCAGTTTGACCAAAGCGATCGATGACACTTTCTTCACCAAAATCTGGGGAGGTCGAAGTCCATATCGCGCCGATGCTGGTCGCGGCCAGCATCGCGACGACCGTTTCAGGCATGTTTGGCATATACGCGGCAACCCGGTCTCCCGCCTGAAGCCCATTGGCACGCAGCCACTCGGCAACGCTGGCTATCTGATCATGTAGTTGCCGATAAGTTAAGTAATACTCGACCTGATTTTCGGCCCGAAAATAAATCGCAATATCATCACGCTTGTCACTCGAAGGTGCGCGTAACAAATTTTCGGCAAAGTTGAGCTTGGCATCGGGGAACCACTCGGCTTTCTCGATATCATCCCCATCGATTAAGATTCGTTCGCCCTTGTCGCCAACGACTTCGGCAAAATCCCACAGGATTGACCAGAAGTTTTCTTTTTCCTCGATAGACCAATCGTACAGTTCATCGAAAGATGCCAGCGAAAGCTTAAATTCGCGATTTACATTTTCGATAAATTTCGTGATCAAAGCATCATTAATCAGTTGTTTGCCAGGCTGCCAAAGTGGTGTCGATTGATTCATGCGAGTGTTCTGCCCAAGGTAAAATCAGCGGTAAATTCAGAGACGGATTCTAGCATCTAAACATCTCATTTCGACACCAAAAAATACTGCGCTGACTTGACTTAAATCAAGAGGCTTTATTATTGAAAGGGCAGGCTAAATATAACATTAACAGAAACCGCGAGGCTCAACATGACTATCAAGGACATTTTAATATATCTCGATAACGATACAAACTGTGCTGATCGCATTACTGCTACTGCTAAATTATGTAACCAGCTTGGCGCTCATCTGGCGGGGCTATATTGCCATAGAGTGCTTAAGGTTCACCCATACCCATATGCCTATTTACCAAGCTCCGCATTCGAGACAATGGATGAAAATGCAAGGCAGCAGAAAGGGGAGGTAGAAGCACTATTCAAGGAAAATTCGGCTGCAAAGGGCATTTCAGGAGAATTTCGAATTGTTAATGATTTACTGTCGAACGCATTAAGTATACAAAGTCGATACGCCGATTTACTCGTTGTCCCTGGCCGATACGGTAAAAAAACGGACCTCAATCACGATTTTCAGTTAGCAGAGATATTGCCAATCTCGGCCTGCCCAGTACTGGCATTACCCGAGGATCTACCAGCACCGACCCGGTTACCAAAGCGGGTACTAGTCGCCTGGAATGGCAGCCATGAGAGTGCGCGCGCATTGAGATTAGCCCTGCCCATAATGAGTCAGGCAGAGCAGGTTGACCTGGTATCTGTTGCATCTAATGAAACAGAGGCGAACGATATCGCTAAACATATTACCCACCACGGTATCAAAGTGAATGTACATCCGGTTGAAGGCAGTAGTTTTAATGCTGGCAAAACCTTGCTCAATCAAGCCATGACATTAAAAAGCGAAATGATCGTCATGGGTGCCTACGGCCATTCTCGATTTCGCGAACAAGTACTCGGTGGGGCGACAGAATACATGCTGGGTCATGCTAATTTACCTGTTTTGTTTTCTCACTAACCAGCAGCTTGCAGGCTCGATTATTTAGTTATCAGCCTATATGATCCCACATAAAATCTCAACTGATAAGCGATTTTATGTGGGGTCTTAGAGGTAATATGTTGATCGATCTACATCACGGATCTGCATTATGCTTAAAGTGCTAACCTATAATATTCACAAAGGGTTTAGCCAATATAACCGCTACTTTGTTCTGCACGAAATCAGGCAGCAGATCGAAAACACAGATGTTGACATCTGTATGCCAGCTTTTCCTTAGAATCCCATTTTTGTAAGTCCAATCGGTTTTAATCCAGTTGGTTACCAAACCTTTTATAAAACATTCGAAGCCAGAATGGCGTGAACAATGTTGTGTAGGCAATCACAATCACAAGGGTTGCGTAAATTTCATTGTTAAATACGCCCGAGGAACGTCCCAGTTCAGCAAATATCAAACCAACTTCTCCTCTCGGCACCATTGCCATACCAATCGCTATTTTTCGGACTAATTTTTCACTAATGAGTAAAGCAGCACCAACCTTCGACAGAACAGCGAGCACTGTTAATGAGATCGAAAAATACCAGAAAAATTGCGACCCCCAGTCTATCGAACTTAGGTCTAGCGTGAGGCCCACGGAAACAAAAAACATCGGTGTGAACAACTGAATAATCGGTTTCATTTGATCATGCACATGATTAGAGAATTCCGGCTCTGCTCTTAAAGCAACGCCAAATGGAATAAAGAAACGTCGCGACAATGCTAGGCCTGTGGCGAAGCCACCGAGCAATTCGGGCACGCCGATGGCGTGCGATAACCAGGCTAGAAACAAAACCAGTGATACGATCGTGGTTGGTACGATGCCTGGAATCAGGCTTCGATGTTCGAAACGCAGGATAAGGAAACTAATCGCCTTCGCCAGGGTCGGGGCGATAAGAAAAAATATCAGTATAAACAGAAGTATTTGAGCGGCGCTTTGTAAATCGACCCTTCCGTTAGTTGCAAAATCGAATAGAAAAGCCAGTAACAAAACTCCAAGAACATCATCTATTACGGCCGCTCCCAGAACGATCTGACCCTCTTTACTCCTTGCCCGCCCCAGGTCGGCTAACGATCGCATGGTGATGCCGATACTGGTTGCGGTCATAGTGCCTGCTACCAAAAGTGATACCAGCATATCTAACTCAAACCAGTAGCGACTAAGAATGAAGCAAAAGCTAAAAGGCAATATAAAACCGCCAATCGCGACGACTGTAGATTTAGCACCTGCGTTAACCAGATCGCCAATATCAGTTTCTAATCCGATTTGAAACAGCAGCAAAATGATGCCAATTTCAGCCAGGATACGTACCATTCCATCTGGCTCAATTAGCCCAAACAATGTAGGACCTAACAAAACACCAGCGACAAGCTCACCAATCACCGATGGCACGTTTAGCTGCGCGGCTAGCTCACCCAATACACGCGCCGCAATTAACATGATTGCGATGTGCATAATGATGGTTGGCGTATCCATACGTTTGCAGGTTATCGAAAGGGTCGATTCATCCAGCCACTATCTCGCCTGTCGCAGATAACAAATCCAGTACACCAAAGCAACCAGTCCGCTCCCGCCAACAATGTTACCAAGCGTAACGGGTAATAAATTTTTCAATAGATCAAGTAACCCGATACCACTACCCGGCTGGAAAATGAACAGACCGAAAAAATACATATTAGCCACCGAATGCTCAAAGCCGAGTGTCACAAAGGCCGAAATGGGAAAGATAATCGCTATTATTTTTCCCGATACTGTATGTGCCGCCATACTCAGCCAAATAGCCAGACAAACCAGAGAGTTACACAACATCGCACTGAAAAATGCCTGAACAAAATCAAGGCCTACCTTATGGTTTACAATAGCCAGTGCGTTGGCACGAACCGCGCCATCTGCAAGGTCAAGTGTCCCCGAAAAAGTCACAACATAGGCAGTCAGGCTTGCACCGATGAAATTTGTGAGATAAACAATGGTCCAATTACGTAACAATTGTTTGCTGGAAACATCTCCCTGTGCCCAGGCTATTACAATTAAATTATTGCCCGTAAAGAGTTCGGCGCCAGCCACCACAACCAGTATAAGTCCGAGACTAAAAACGACACCGCCAACCAGCCTAGTTGGCCCAAAACCAAGCGAGCTACCAGTAATGACGATGGTGTAAAACATCGCGCCAAACGCGATAAAAATTCCCGCGAGCAATCCCAGTGTTGCCAATGGCAGCAAAGGCATACCAGCTTTTCTGATGCCCGAGTTATTGACCCGTGTTGCTATTTCGGCAGGCGCATAGGCGTCGATAGGCCGCTGCATTTTTGCCTCACTTCTGTCTTGCATGATTACACCTAAACAGGGTTATAGATTACCTTCATAAAATGGCAAGTAGCCGAGAAAAGCAGGCATCGTCTTGACGACTAGCCCTATTGCACATCATTCAGGTATTTTTGAGATACCCTCTAGCTAATCGTTACGATATCCGCATTCACTGAATCCAGAAGTTTTTCTGCTGTATTTCCAATAAGCTTGCCATTAATGCCAGTGCGAGCGAGTGAGCCAATGACCATAATGCTAGCTTCTATTTCTTCGCTAATATTATGGAGAGTTTCTACCGTAGCACCCTGGCGTAATAATAGGTGGTCAACATCGACCCCAAAAATTTCAGCCAGACTTTCTCGGGTGCCACCCGAAGATTCGACACCCAGTTGCAATACGCTGTCATTGATACCCTTGTCATAGGCGGCGGCAATGTACAGTTCCATTCCCAGAGTAGTCGACAGAGCTTTCGCATTTTTAATGATGCTATTGTTTAGCCTTTTATGCTCGACATCACTCGACTCAAGGTCAACACAGGCGACCATGTGACTAGATTGCCATTGCTGTGGAAGATGGGTGAACAATACCGGACTTGAACAATATCGCATGAGGTAAAAGTCTGAGGTTTTGTAAAGAAATCGCTTCACTTTATCATGGTAAAAACTCGACTTAATCACCAGATCGCAACCTGAACGGGCTACCGCTTGCGTGGCCATTTCGACCCAGTTTTGATTCCACGAAACTTCGGTTGAGAATGGAATATCATTGTCGCGACATCGCTGCATCCATCCATCCAAATTTTCTCGAGTCAGCTCCAGGGTATGAAACTTTAAATCCTGGCGGGATGAATATTCGGGATATTGAGATAACTCTGCGTATACGCAAACGTAGGCATGGATTTCACAATTGATCGTGCTGGCAATCAGTATTGCTTTTTCCAGCGCCAGTTGTTGAGTAGCCGTGGGGTCGACAATAACAAAAAGTTTTTTCTGGGCACCCAACATCTCATTGCTCCTGAATTAGTGTGACATCAATACGGGTAATGTCATGTGCTGTAATAAATTGCGCGTTACGCCGCCAAGGATCAACTCCCTAAACCGTGAATGCCCGTAAGCACCCATGACGAGTAAGTCGGCCCCAAAATCACAGGCGTGAGATAAAATTAAATCGCCAGCGCTGATGTCCTCAGCATGCAGGCTCTTCGCGGTTGCTTTAACGCCATGTCGAGCGAGATGCAAGCTAATATCGATAGCAGGGATATCCCCTTTATCGAGGGTCGATTTACTCGAATTTATCGTCATCACTTCGACCTGATCTGCCGCTTTCAGAAAAGGCATCGCGTCGTTTACCGCGCGTGCTGCTGAATGACTACCATCCCAGGCTACCAGTATACGATTCGCAGGTTTAGCGAGTGCGCCAACATAAGGCACCACCAATGCCGGTCGGCCCAGACTGATGACCAGATCGTCAGCCAGACCAGTAAACAGAGCATCGTCCCATTCAGGGTTAGTCTGACCAAGCACCACTAGATCGAAGTAACGACCGTGACTATTAAGATAGTAAGCAGCGTCTCCTTCCTCAACGCGCCACTCGACATCAATATCCGAGGTCTTCGTCATGTTTTCAAATTTTTGCTGGGTCGCGCGAGCCTCGTCCCACTCTCGCTCATTCGTTTGCTGAATAATGCCCGGGTCCATCGACATACCAACATAGGCATGTACGGTATACCTCGGAACGATGTAAAGGGCCGTCAGGTGTGCGCTGCTACTTTGCGCCAGCGCAATGCTGTAATTTAAACGTGACTCGAAAGCATCGCTGCCGTCGGCGTAAACCAGTATGTCTTTTATATTCATAACTCTCTCCTTTCATCCATCAGTTTAGTGAGGATAATCTTCCCCTTAATGCCTCATCGGTTAATGACCTATATCAATTACGATGCGTTTAAATTACTTTAGCTTCGGCGCCCAACTGCCAATACACCAAAACCAGCCAATGCCTAAAAATAAAAGCAGGGCCACCTCATTAATCGAGTGGCTGCCGATAACAAACCAGCTAGGTTACAATGAAGCATTTCGTTACCGCTACTATTGGCCATCTTTTAAAATATTTCCCCTTAAGTGAGCAAGTTATGACCACCCAAATTCGACGCCAACCGTTCTCCACATAAGGCCATCGTTGTGTCTAGCTCCGAGTGAATGATATTGAGCGCATCGCTGACACCAGCCTCCCCTTTGGCACCCAGGCCATAAATAAACGCACGCCCAATATAGGTGCTTTTTGCACCCAAACACAATGCCTTTAGGACATCTTGACCGGAACGGATACCGCCATCGAAATGAACTTCGATGTCACTGCCTACCGCGTCTACTATGGCAGGTAAAGCAGCGATAGATGATTGCGCGCCATCGAGTTGTCGACCACCGTGGTTAGAAACAATAATCGCATCAGCACCGGTTTTTGCGGCCATTTTGGCATCCTCTGGGTCAAGTATGCCTTTCAAAATAAGTTTGCCACCCCAACGCTTTCTAATCCATTCGATGTCATCCCAGGATAACTTAGGGTCGAACTGCTCTGCGGTCCAAGATGACAATGACGATAAATCACCGACACCAGTCGCATGACCAATAATATTGCCAAAACTGTGCCGCCGAGTGGTTAGCATGTTCAGGCACCAGCGCGGCCGGCTTAGAATTTGAATGGCACTATTCAACGATGGCTTAGGCGGGGCACCCAGTCCGTTTCGAATGTCCTTGTGACGTTGCCCAAGAATTTGTAGATCGAGTGTGAGCATTAAAGCACTACAATTAGCCGCCTTCGCTCGATCAATAAGTCGGCCGATAAAGTCGCGGTCGCGCATGACGTATAATTGAAACCAGAATGGCTTGCTGGTGTTTTCAGCGACATCTTCGATAGAGCAAATGCTCATCGTCGATAAAGTGAAAGGCACCCCAAATTTCTCGGCTGCTTTGGCGGCTTTAATTTCACCATCCGCATGTTGCATGCCAGTTAAACCGACCGGTGCTAATGCCACTGGCATGGTTGACGGTTGTCCGATTATATTTGTTTCGATTGAACGATTGGTAATATCAACGGCGACTCTTTGGCGTAGTTTTATTTTCCCGAAATCACTTTGATTGGCTTTGTAAGTGCTTTCTGTCCACGATCCTGAATCAGCATAATCGTAAAACATGCGTGGCACTCTGGCTTGCGCTAGTTTTTGTAAGTCCTTGATATCACAAATTACTGTCATTACATAGCACCCAATAGTGTTAATCAGTCGTTAGGCAACTAGGTTATCTTATCCCTCAATCTAAAGACACTCGGATTTAGCTGCCTGGCCGATTCGGCAATTGCTTAGCAAGAATGCTCAGTAGGCTTACCGGTTGACTAGTACGAGCGCATAATCCTCAAAAATTAAGCTGCGTAGGCCGGAAAAGCGAAGCGCCTTCCGGCAAGCACCCCACAACAGTTCATGAAGTCGATTGTTGCGATTATTGTCTCATTCGTCTGTGTAATGGTATTGGTAAGTTGAGAACGCCTGATGGCGCCGTGGCTTATTAGGCCTACGTCGCTAAAGAATTTTAGGTGCGAGGCTAAGCACTCACCTCCGCATCAACACAATATTCAGCTGGAATGATAGGTTGCTGAACTTTCTTTCTAATCAGCATTGATTATATCACCAATAGCTCGTCTGGCTTTTTAGCTTAAGTTAGTTGCACTTGTACGCTTTCGCTACGAGAATAGCGCGTCATGCTATCGATTAAAAATTTACGCAAGTCATTTGGTCAACCTGGGGGGGAAGTCTGTGTTTTAGACTCGATCAGTTTCGAAATGCAATCCGCTAGCTCTGTCGCGCTTCTCGGTGAAAGTGGCAGTGGCAAGAGCACCTTGCTGCATTTGATTGCTGGCCTCGACAAGGCGCAAAGTGGTGACATAGAATTCGCAGGCCAACGACTCAGCACTTTAAGTGAGTCGGCCCTGGCAAGAATGCGGCGTCATCAGGTTAGCCTGGTATTCCAACAGTTTCATTTGATATCGACGCTCTCGGTACTCGACAATATTCGATTTCAAGCCGCATTGTGCCAAAGGTTTGATGATGCGTTTGAGACTCAGTTAATTGATCGCTTAGGTCTATCCAGCCTGCTCAAGAAAACACCTCATCAGTTATCTCGCGGCCAGCAGCAGCGCGTTGCCATTGCTCGAGCGTTACTGCACAAGCCTGAGCTTGTTTTAGCGGATGAGCCAACCGGCAATCTGGATGAACAATCTAGCCTCGAAGTGATGGCGGTTTTTACTGATCTAGTCAAATCAGCAGGCAGTAGTTTACTGATGGTGACACACAGCAAGGAAATGGCGACATTTATGCATAGATCGGTGTTATTGCACAATGGCCGACTAACAATGGTCGAATGAGTGATATTTAGAGACTCATTGTTTTGAACCAAGCCATTTTAAAGGCATTACTCAGCCACTATTGGCGGCATCCATGGCAAGCACTGTTTTTGCTTTTAGGGCTCACAGCAGGCGTGGGTCTTTGGTCGGCGGTGCAAATCATCAATCACCATGCCGAGCAGAGTTATGCGCAAGCTGACTCGTTACTTGGCGTGCAGGCAAGCTACTGGATTCGGCATCGTTCCGAGCAGGGTATTGCGCAAGCTGACTACATTAAACTTCGGCGTGCCGGTTTTAGACAGATTTTCCCGGTCATCGAAGGTCAGGTGAGCACCCCCGATGGGCAACCCGTCAGTATCATTGCTACTGACTTGCTGGCACTCAGGCAATCACTGTCGGCATCTCTATCAGCCTCATTACCAGACAATATGTTCGACCAGACATTCGACGGTGTCGAAAACTGGCTTCGACTAGTACAAAAGCCCTATCGCGCCTGGGTGCCGCAACAGCTCGCCGACGAACTGGGGTTAATTAAGGGAGATCAGTTACGGCTCAGAGATGGCCGTCAATTACCGCCCGCTTTGATACAGGCTCAAGCACAACAAGGGCGACGAATTTTTATGGATATTAGCGCGGCCTTCACCTTGTTTGATACCGATCAATTTACCTATATAACGGTCGGCCAGCTCACACCCAAACAGTTCCAACGGCTCAGGTCATTTCTGCCTGATACCTTGGCTCTGGTTGAAAATCAACAACAACTCGATCTGTCTCAGCTCACGCAAAGTTTGCATACGCATCTTAGCGCGATGAGCCTGCTGTCATTTGCGGTGGGATTATTCATTGTGTTTAATGCCGTTCGATTTTCGTTATGGCATCGGCGCGAAACCATGATGAACCTGCGTCTGATGGGTGTGGGCGTAAAGAAATTAATTGCAGCCATTTTGTTCGAAACACTCATCTGGAGCCTGATTGGAACACTGTCGGGGATGATCTGTGGATTGACCATTGGCCACTGGTTATTGCCGGGCTTAAGCCAGAGCTTGTTTAACCTGTATGGCGCGACTATCGACGCCGTTATTACATTAAAGTTTGAAACCTTGCTTTTGGCCTGGGGCATTACACTGGTTGGTCTATTGTGGGCGCTCACCTGGCCGATGTATCTACAATTAAAACATGATGTGTTGGATGCCAATTCGCCAACTTTACGATACCAGGCCGAAAGAGCTTCGCGCCGTCAACTCGCTTTTTTGGCTCTGCCACTCATTATTACCGCCTTCTTTTTATTTCACACGATGGAAACTGCGGTCGAGGGGTTTATTTTGCTGGGGTTATTACTATTTGCCGCCGCATGGCTATTACCCACCCTACTAGCGTTTGGGCTAAGGCTAGCGCAAGCCTGTGTACCAAAACAGCGTTTGATTGGCCGGTGGATGGTGAGCGATGGTTGGTCGCAAATGCCGGCTTTTCGCAGTGCGATGATGGCGTTGTTATTAGCGATGACGGCAAATTTAGGTGTTGGTACGCTGGTCGATAGTTTCCGCAGTGCCTTCATCGGTTGGTTGGACGTCCGTCAGAGTGCCGATATTTATGTGCGCTCGTCTGGATCAAAAATCGAGCAGTTGTTACAAGCCGAGCAGGTCGCAGGGGAGACGTCATCATGGCTGCAAGATAGCCATCGTCGAATCGGTGTTACCACCCGATGGCAAGATCAACCCACCTTAGTCCGAGGTGCCGATACACGCGCACCCGATAGTCTAATGTTTCCGCTCGCCCAATGGCTAGGCGATACGCCGGACGATGCCTTAAGCCTATGGCGCAACCATTCGAATGCCATACTCGCAAACGAGCAGTTACATTACCTTGGTGGTTTACAACTGGGTCAAACCATACAGCTTGATACCGACCAGGGGGCTGTTGATTATCGAGTCGTCGGATTTTTTTATGACTATGGCAATCCAAAATTCCAGTTTTACCTGTCTTCTGAGGAAGTCGCCAAACGCTGGCAATATCATTATTCACGCGGCACGGCGCTCTGGCTAAAGCCCGACCCCATTAACAATGACACAAAGAGTTGGCAGCAGGTAAAAAAAAGCCTGTTAGCCGCCGGTATCAACCGAGCGGACTGGATTTCGCAAGACGACATACGAACCTTGTCGGTGAATATATTTGAGCGTACTTTTGCGATTACCGCCGCGATGAATTCACTCACGCTGATGGTTGCTGCCATCGCCTTACTCGCCTCACTGCTCGCCATAATGCAGGAACGTTTACCCGAGTTTGCCCAATGGCGCGCACTTGGGGTGAATACACGGGAACAGTTTTTAATCATTTGCTGCCCGCTCTTAATCTTTGTGGTTACCGCCTGGCTGCTGGCGATTCCTCTCGGCGCAGTACTGAGCTGGCTATTAATTCACAAGTTGAACATTGTCAGCTTTGGCTGGAGCATGCCGATGTTGTGGAACATGACCCCTGCCTGGCAACTCGGCGGTCTGGTTTTGGTGATTGTTATCGCCACCTTGCTGTTGTCATTGCTGCAACTGCGCCGACGGTTGCCTGATGCGCTGGCTGAATTAGGAGAGCTATCGTGAGGCAGGTTCTAAAAAGGATACTGGCATTACTCTTTTCTTCTCGACTCCTATTTTTTTTCGCCTCATTTGTTATCGGCCAGGCTGTTTTCGCTCAAGATGCTTTTCGGGTCTTACGTGACAATGTTGACGGCTATGCCGAAGTGAAACGGGATGTGCCTTTAATCTTCCCGCAAGACCATTTTCCTCATCCCGACTTTCGTATCGAGTGGTGGTATATCACCGCCAATTTGAAAGACCAACAAGGGCAGGACTGGGGTTTGCAATGGACACTATTTCGTCAATCGTTAAGCCCGGATGCCAACTTAGAAGGATGGGATAGCAATCAAATGTGGATGGCACATGCAGCGATCACAACACCAGAGCAGCATATTTTTGAGCAACGATTTGCGCGGGGTGGTATTGGCCAGGCCAATGTTAGCAAGTCCGGTGCTAGCAATGCTAGTGGGTTTGACGCCTGGATAGACGACTGGCGTTGGCAGTCGCCTAGCGACACACTATTTCCATCGACATTAGAGTTTAATGTCGGTGGTCACAAAGTCAGTTTAGAGCTCAATAGTAAAGACAACTGGGTATTGAATGGTGATGCTGGTTTCAGTCAAAAATCGGCACAAGGTCAAGCCAGCTACTATTACAGCCAACCCAATATCACCGTCAAGGGCACTGTCAAAACTAATCGTAAAACAATCTCGTTATCTGGCAATGCCTGGTTAGATCGAGAATGGAGTTCCCAGGCATTAGCGCAAAATCAAAAAGGCTGGGACTGGTTTTCACTACACCTAGACGATGGCAATAAACTGATGGTGTACCAACTTCGTCACGATAGCGGAGATGACTGGATTAGCGGCAGTTGGATTAATGAACATGGCGAAGTAACCCCTTTAGACAAGGATGACATCGAACTCAACCCGAGTTCAGAGCGCCAAATCACAACAAAGAATAATACCTCCATAACGCTGCCTTTAGGCTGGACCATTAACCTATCAAAAAAAAATCTACCAACCCTAAACCGCAGCCTGACTATAAAACCACTTTATGACGAACAATGGCTATCCACGAGTTTTCCCTACTGGGAGGGTGTTGTTTTAGTAAGTGATGATAAGGGGAAAAACATCGGCAAAGGTTATATGGAATTGACTGGTTATCAAACTGAGCTGTAAAAACATGTTTGTTTACAGCTGTTAGTTAGCCTTAAAGGTTCATATTTTGACAGCGCTAGCTCAAGTGGGCTGGTGTAAAGCGGAATAATTGTAGGAGTGGCCCCATGTTTCATTTCTCACATCAAACGCACTACCAAACCCTCATCGCAATCCTCTGCTGGAGATCGCACCATGCAGAGCTATTGATGGTCGAGGGTGCTTACGTCTTTCGGCTCATTACTCTAAGGACACAACGAAAATTAGATTTTTGGCGTTAAAACTAGATTAAAAAACTCTATTTCTAGATTTACCAGGAAGGAACCATTTTTTCGAAAAGTTAATCCGATATTTGCATACACCTTATTGATGGCGGTCTTCTAATAAATCGTAGTGTATTACCACGATCAATCCCTTAACCAACACAGTGTACGTGAGGATGTCAGCTCGTAAAGTCTACAATTCGAGTTTACATTCCCTTCGATTAAATTTAATGTCTACCCAATTCAGCTATATCAGTGCGCTTACGATCACCCGCTATTGCGCTAGCACCACCGGTGGTGAATTTTGTAAATCAACATACACATCGACATCAAAAACAGGGGATAACACTTGGCTATTCAATACATCCTCGACCTTGCCTGTTTTAATTTGTTGCCCTCGATGTAATAAGCACAATCGATCGCAGTAACGGGCAGCAAGACTCAGGTCATGAATCGCGATAATCACGGCATGGCCTTCATTGGCGTAATCGACCAATATTTGCATCACTTCCTGCTGATAATGGATATCAAGATTAGCAACAGGCTCGTCAACCAGTAACACCCTGGGTTGATTCGCTAGGACCCGTGCTAGCCAGACTCGCGCGCGTTCACCGCCCGATAATTCATTCACAGGACGTCGAGCAAAGTCCTGGATATTGGTTTGCTGCATTACCCGTTGAATAATTGTCTGATCACTATCTCCCCAGGGTAATCGACCCATCGACACAATGTCATGCACCGAAAGTGCCCAGACACTTTCAACAAACTGTGGCTGCAAGGCAACTTTTCGGGCCCTCTCGACACGTCTTAACTGATTAATCTTCTGGCCTGATAATTCAATCTCGCCGCTACTATCGAGTAGTCCGGCAATCGCATTCAATAAGGTGGATTTTCCCGCACCATTCGGTCCAATCAATCCCAGTATTTCACCCTGTTGTAACCCTAACGAAACATCCGACACACGCTGGTCCACGCTGAGCTTTTGTACCGACATCAAATCCATCGTTGCCGCTCCTTCCAGATCAACCAGACAAAAAACGGAGCGCCTACCAGCGCTGTCAGAACACCGAGTTTAAGTTCGCGTTCTGGTGGCAATAGCCGAACCAGAATATCGGCCGAACAAACGACTGTAGCGCCAGCTAGCGCCGAGGGCACTAACAAGCGGTCGGGACGATATTTAACCAGTGGTCGAATTAAATGGGGAATCACCAACCCGACAAAACCAATGTTTCCTGCTATCGCGACAGATGAGCCAACCAGTAAAGCCGTACCTAAAATGATGTATCGACCACGTTTAACGACTTCCAGCCCCATACTGTCGGCCACCTGCTCACCCAGACTTAAACCGAGTAGTAACTGCCGTTGACGATAAATCACAATACTACCTAGCGCAAAGGCCGGTAACAAAATAGCCAGATTATCGAGCCCACGATTCGACACCGATCCGAGCATCCAGAACACCAGTTCCTGCATCGCATAAGGGTTTGGGGCAAAGTTCAGCACGACTGCTAATAAAGCACTGGCTAGCGATGATATCGCCAGACCAGCCATAATGATGACCGCAGGTCGGGCCATGGAACCCGAGAGCCCCATTAACAAGAACAACGTGATAGCCGCACCAATCAAGCCGGCAATCGGTGTCGCCAATGCGCCGAGCGATGAAAATAGATTAAAATAAAATACCAGCGCAGCACCAAGGGCGGCTCCCTGACTGGCACCGATTAATCCAGGGTCAACCAATGGATTTCGAAACAGCCCTTGCAGGGCGGCACCGGACAAACCCATCGCAGCGCCGACAATTAAAGCAAGTAGTGTTCTGGGTAACCTGATTTCACCAACAATTAAGGCCTCACGCGAGTCGGATGCAGCAAACCATTCCATCAGCGCGGTAAGGGCGTTAAGGTCAATCGTGCCGAAGCTGATGGATACCAGGGTAACCACCAGCAGGGTCATTATTAAAAATGGGTTTAGGTATTTTTCCATGCCGCCAATACTTTGATTAAATCCAAACTCCAGGGTCCTGGACATTGCCAGCGCCAATGCTCATCAGAAGATAATCTCGAGTCTTTGGTGATGGAACGGATAGCAGGATGACCTGCAAATAAATTAGCCAGCGAATTTGATGCTGGTGCAGACCAGTAAATCGCATCCGGTGGGTTGGCAACAATTTTTTCCAGATCTAAATTGACATAACCCGAGGCTTGTATGTAGTTATCCCAACCCGCTTTGACCAGCAAATCGTTTTCCAAAGTATTACGCCCGGTCCCGATGCCATTTGCACCCAGTAGCAACAGTTTTTTTTGTTTACGCGGAAGTTCAACTTCAGGTTCAACGGAGTCCATTTTTATTTTTGCCTGGATAATTGACAAAAACTCACGTTGGTAATTTTTTATGTCGGGCAAGTTTTCAGGTAACGGCAGAACCTCTACCCTTTTACCCAGTTGTACCAAACGCTTTCTTAACAGAGTTGCATTGTATTCACCGGTGATCAGCAGATCCGGCTCAAGCTGCAGAATATGCTCAAGACTACCATCATGAACCGGTAAGCCATCCGGAACCCAGTCAGCTTGATAGCGATACAGCAATGGGGAAAAGGCACGAACCTGTGCCTGATCGGCATAACGCAACAGCATCCAATCGGTACACAGGTCCAGCGAAATAATGCCCTTAATTGAGGCGTCGGCCGAAAACCCGAGCAGCAACAGACTCAACCCAGACAGGGTTAAGCGAGCTAGCCAATTTTTTGGGTTTCGATGCATATACCTATTCCAGGATTGCCGAGGGCCCTGCTAACGGGCCCTTGTCTGGGTTAAAGCTTAATTTTGAAGTTTAACCAAAAATTACGTTGCGGTGATGGAAACAATGATACGTGATTGACTGCGGTAAAGTTTGGCGCAGGAAATTCGGTAAATTGATTGCCTGTCTCTGAGTATTTTTTGTCGAGTAGATTATTAATACGAAACCCGAGGCTCCAGTTTTTTTGCTGATAGCTGATGTGTGAATTGATAACTTCATAGGAAGATAACTTTTCAAGCTGGTTGGCAAAGTCACCGCCGAGAGTTTGATCACTGACTGCAATGTATTCAACACCGATTTGGATCGCTCTGTTGTACTGATATGATCCATCAACCCGTAGGATTTGTTCGGGAACCAAAGGCAAATTTTTGCCTTTGAAGCTACCGTCGGTGATTTCAGCATCGAGGCTGGTCAGGCTAATGCGTGAACCGAATTGTTCTGACCATTGATTGGATGCTTCGAGAATAATGCCTTTGCGCTTTGTTGCGTCGAGATTGAGATTGCTGAAACCAGATGAATCGAATGCAATTTCATCGTCTAAGTCGATTTGGTACAAAGTACCACGATAGCGACTATTGCCTCGATTGAGTTCGGCACCGATTTCGATGGATAGGCCTTGCTGGGTTTTCAGACCAGGAGCTGACCCAAAAGGTACATTGGTGTGTTCCTCTACCGTGGCATAGCGAAAGTTCTGATCCGCACGGGCAAATAACTTGAGTTGATCGATTTGATGGCTGAAACCCAGGTTAGCTACGACGATACCAGAATCATCAAAGTTGACACCGGCACTGTCTGCCTGCTGCTTGCTATAACGCATTCCGGTATCTATCTGGCTATGTTCACCAACAGACCATAGGCTCGATACAAATAAACCCTGAATGGTCTGATCCATTGGCTGAGGCCCGAACAACGAGACTAGTTTATAGTCAGTATCTTCGTAATCGAAGCCGACAACATAGTTGATAAGATTTCCAGCCTCAAGAGGAACGACACGATAGCGGGTGGAAAAGTTTCGCGTTTTGCGATCCTGCGTGGATAAGCTACCGGCAAAGGGACGAAAGGTTTGGATAAATTCTCGGTCGGTATCTCGGGCTGAAAAATCAAAGCTAAAGCTTCGACTATCATCGATATTTTTTTCCATGCCCAGTCGTAACATCTTGGTTTTAGTGTCGAAGAAATCATTGCGATAAAAACTAAGTGATTGCGTTCGATTCGCGTTTAACTCGGCTAGCAACAATGCGCCGGGGGTTTGGATTTCATCATCAACAGATTCAAGCTCGACATAGGTCGTATAACCATTTTGGATGCGCTCCGCTCGAACTGATACGCGACGGTTATCTGATTCGTTGTGATCGCGAAAGCCATCGGAATTACGATCCGATACCGAAGCCGAAATACTATTGCGACCCAATACTTTCTTGCCCGACACACTCAACTGCGTGGAATTATAACTACCCATTCGAACACTGGCACTGGCCGAGTCTTCGAGAATTTCTTTACGGATGATATTAATCACGCCGCCGACGGCCTGGTTACCATACAAAACGCCACCGCTACCCTGTAGTATTTCGATCTGAGCGATATCATCTATGTCGATTAATGACAAATCAGGAGAGGCGCTGTCGGCAGAATTATTCAGTCGCCGACCATCGAGCAATACCAACGTATTACGGGATGCTGCGGGTCCAAAACCACGCAAGTCGACAGTCGCCTGGCTGCCATCACCAAAAATATCACTGACATGCAAACCGGCCTGACCACGAAGTAATTCAGACACAGAAGTAGCATTAGATGCGTCTATAGTCTTCTGGTCGATAACTGTAATACTAGTGTTCGCCGCCTCTCTGGGTTGTTCGATACCAGAAGGGGTAATAACAATATAAAGACCGTCATCATCTTCGTTTGCAAACGATCCTGATGATCCGACTAATAGAATAGGAAATAATACTTTTGAGAGCGTTTTGATCATAATAACCCCTGGTACCGCCCGTACCGATGAAATAAAAAATTCAAGATACCGAAGCGGAAAAGGTTAATGATTTCATTAAACTTGGATAAAACCCGCCGTAATATCACTTATCGCAAAGGCCGGTCTCCGGGCTCACAAACTGATTCAATTTGAATCTGACAACATACCTTCCCGAGGATTAACTCAGTGGTATTCATGTTGCATTATCTGTTTACCGTTGCGGGGGCAGCGTCGGAATTGAACCTGAAAAACATTCGCACCAACTTCCCGTTTAATCCACCTGAGTGGACACCTTTGCGGCGAGGACAGTATAGTAGCGTTAAGCTAAAGGCAAGATCTATTTGTACAGAGTGCTGTAGGGAGCCCCTCTGGGCTGAGCAAGAAGCAAAGGGCCGCCCACACGCCGTCATCGGCGATCAAGCTAGCGGGCTAAAGTCCCGTCCGAGAAACTTCTCATGCACCTTGGTAGTAGTGCATGTGGATGAGATGAAAAAAGGGAATCTAACTAAATGTAGATTTCAATCGATATTGGTCGCCCCTTTGGTTTTCCGGAAGACTCCCCCTATACTTTGGTACGGGCAGGTTCTATTATAAGCAGCCATTTTCCTTCTTCATCCTACACATGAAATTCCTTAAAGCAGTACGGCTTGATGACTCTGACTCGCATATCTACGCTGCGGAAGGCGGTGCCGCCGAAGATGGTGAATGGATGGTTTCCGGCGGCTATGCAGTCTGTGATCTGGCCACGGGCCACCGAAGTACACCCTGCCACTGCGGCACCTCGTTTGTTTCGGTCGAGTCGTATGGCCGCTGCACAATTGCAGAAGTCTGCCACATCGAGCCACACGAATACGAGGGTATCCAAAAAGAACTCATCCGGCATTTTATCGAGGATCTTGGTGCACCATCGCCGAAAGCAGCACGTGAAGCAGCAGATGACGAATGCGCTTATACCGCCGATCTGGCAGCAGGATTTCCGGATGAAGTCTGGATTAGCGTGAACCGCGAATCCACAAAAGACGGCATAGGGGAACGGTATTCGGTATTCGAGCGCCTGATGATAGGTGCTCACAAAATGTGAGGGTGGTTAGCGCAAAAACGGGATGGGTCTTTAAATAGAACCAGTAGCACCAATGAACTTCATAATGCGTCGTGCTTTTTGCAGAGAAACCAAAAAACATCGGTCAGTTTATTCCGCCGTCGTACTAAGTATTAGATGCAAATTAAATTTTAAAAACGAGATATAAATGGATAACTACGAAGAAGATTGTAATGAAATTAGGAAAGAAAATGGCATCCTACTAAATGGATTTGGAACGTGGCTTGATGCATCAAATTTATCAAAAAAAGTAATTGAGAAGCATATTTCGAATATCGATTTTTATATCAACGACTATTTACTTTACGAGGATGCAACTGAGGCACAAGATGGTGCCAATGAAGTTAGTATGTTTCTTGGTTATTGGTTTATTAAAAAAGCAATGTGGGCAAGTCAATCATCAATTAAGAACAATGCAGTTTCACTTAAAAAATTCTATACGTTTATGCATGAAAAAGAATTAGTAGGTACTGAGGAAATAAATGAATTGGAGCTTACTATTAAGAAAGGTATGCCTGAATGGTTGGCTAAACTAGAGCGTTATGATGATCCATCGGTAGAAAGTGTATGGTAGTGTGTGGCACCGACCACATCTAATCGAGAGCCCAGGGGAAAACGGGGTAGATCTTTCTACATCGAATTCCAATATTATTGATGAGACTTGAAAAGACCTGATCACAAATCTCTACCCTCACACCAAACACGCCCATCCGCCATCGTAGGGGGATAGTGAAGCGTATTGCGCCGCGCCGCATGAAAATAAAGAAGAGGGTGTTTCAAGAATAGGCACTCTTAAATTGTGAAAAGCTTTACGCCTCACAATTTTCTAAAAAGCCACGAACCCTGAAAAAGTCTGCCTGACTCGCAATAACCAACCAATAATGAGAACGCTCGAGCGTTCGCGGGCAGCTATACCTGGTGCGTATTCCTGCGAAGCTGAACACCGATTCCACACAAAACCAGTGAAACACCCAGTATTGTATCCATGGTTATATCGATGGGCCCATTTCCCGATCAGTTTTACCCTTCACAAACGTTAGCTGAACAATAGTGCTAATCAAGATGAATTTTGATAGTCGTAATGCAGATATGCCGCTTTTATCGGAACCGATCAAGTACACAGTCCAGAACCACTTGGTTAATGGGAGCTTAGTGCCGTGAAACAGTGTGCCAGCGGTGGCGGATGTCTGCTGATGGCATTTGGTACATTCATAACGGTGATGTTTTTGGGTCCAGTAGCCGCTATCATGCCCACAATAGATAGGGAAGTATTATAAGTTGAAGGTGGCTCATAACATGAACCTGTGGAACAGTAAGTTAGTGCAGAGCCATGTTAATGTAACGTTATAATAGCTTATTAAATAGCGAAATAATGGGAGCTGAACTGAATGAGTGAAGTGATATTTAAAGAGTTAAGCAGTAAGAATAATAAAAAAATAGGGATAGCAGAACTTAATGCTCCTAAGTCTCTTAATGCATTAAATCTTTCGATGATTAAGCTTTTAATACGGCAACTGACTTGTTGGGAACAAGATGACAGTATAGCTCTCGTTGTTATGCAAAGTATAAGTGAGAAAGCATTTTGCGCAGGGGGTGATGTTGTTAGCCTTTATCACTATCTTAATGATCTACCAGCCTTAATAGATGACCATATAATTAAAACAGGTTTCGCTCATGAGTTTTTTAGCCAAGAATACCGACTTGATCAATTGATTCATAAATTTAAGAAACCCATTATGGTATGGGGTGATGGCTATATCATGGGAGGCGGAATAGGTTTATTTGCAGGTGCCAGTCATCGAGTCACAACCGAACGCACTTTGATGGCCATGCCCGAAGTATCCATTGGATTATACCCTGATGTGGGCGCGAGTTGGTTTTTAAATAAAATGCCAGATGATATGGGGCTTTTTTTAGGGATCACAGGTGCTTTTTTTAATGCTGAAGATGCAAAATATATTGGCCTGACGCATTATATTATTGACAGTTCAACAAAAAATTTAATTTATAAGTCTTTACAGGAAATAGAGTGGCAAAAAAATGATAGCAATTATGAATTACTAGATCGATTATTGTTAAAATTTTCAAACAATTTCACACATTATTTACATTCTGAATTAAGAGCAAATAAAGCGGATATAGCAAAGTTACTGGCTTTCGATAATATCGTTGACATACACACCGCTATCCTAAGTCTCAAAACAGAAAATAAATGGCTGGCGCAGGCAAAAAACAAATTGATGGCGGGTAGCCCTCTTAGTGCTTGCATTATATATCAACAACTACAAGTGACTAAAGGTCTTAGTTTAAGCGAATGTTTTGCATCAGAGTTAAACTTAACCCTTCGTTGTTGTCAGTATTCTGAAACTTGCGAAGGTGTCAGGGCGTTATTAGTAGATAAAGACAAAAACCCTCATTGGGCTTTTTCACATGTTAGTGACGTTCAACAAAAATTACTTGATTGGTTTTTTAGTCCAGTTGGCATGACCTGAATCACAGCATACGTTTCGCTCGCAGTGGTGAAAAAAGTACATCGGTATCGCCCCAACTCTCTTAGTCAAACATGTCCGGCTGGGTTTCGACCAGCTGCTCCCAGATCGACTGAAAGTGCAGCCAGCCGATGTAGTCGCTACCCACATGCTTGCGACTGTAACGCGCTCGGTCCGGCGACACCAAGCGAGGTGTCACACCGCTCGCTTCGACTAACAACTGTTGCTGACAGCAACGTTCCAGCGCGATGAACCAGAACGCTGCAGACTCAATGCTGTGGCGGCTTCCTGTGAGCAGGCCGTGGTTCTGATGAATCGCGGCTTTGACGCCCTTGAAGGCCTGGGCGACTTTGTGTCCGGCCTTGACTTCCACCGTGACCTGGCCGGCGTCGTCACCAATGACCACATGGTCTTCAAAAAAGGCGCAGGCATCCTGCGTAATCGGCTCCAGCTTTTTTCCTAATGCCGCAAACGCCGTGCCGTACACCGTGTGGGCGTGGCACATGGCCACAATGTCGGGGTGTGCCTCATGCACGGCCGAGTGCAAGACAAATCCAGCACGGTTGATGGCGTGCTTGCCCTGCACCACCTTGCCGCTGTGATCGGCTAGAATTAGGTTGGATACCTTGACCTGCGAGAAATGCACAGCCATTGGATTGGTCCAATACAGGCTCGGGTTTTCCGGGTCGCGCACCGTCAGATGGCCGGCGAAGCCATAGTCAAAATTTTGCAGGGCAAAGGCGCGGCACGACGCCACCAGCCGTTCTTTCAGATGCCGACGCTCTTCGGCCGAACTGGAAAACTTGGGAAGATTCGGAAAAATCAGCGTCGGGTCTTCTGGCTGATAAATAGACACCGGGTCTTTGCCCAGATCAATGGTGTTGCTGTTGTCGGTTTTTAGACTGGTTTCCAATACGGATGACATTTTCCCACCTTCGGACTGAGTTTGAACAGAGGATTATATAGTGCGCGCTTTGAATGCGTTGACAAGCGATGAATATTCATGAAAAAATGAATTCTATTCATGAATAGGCCAACAACATGAGGCACATGCCAAGCTTTGCCTTGCTGCGAGCATTTGAGTCTGCCGCCCGCCTCGAAAGTTTCACCCTAGCCGGACAGGAGCTGCATCTGACCCAGTCGGCCATCAGCCACCAGGTGCGAGCTCTGGAAACGTATTTTTCCTTGCCCCTGTTTACCCGTGGCAACCGCCGCGTCGAGCTAACTGCCCAGGGCCGGCGCCTGTGCGAGAGCCTGTCCCGCGTGTTTGACGTCATCGAGGCGGCCTGTGACGAGGTGGCTCTGGCACCGCAAGCGCAGGTACTGGCGCTACATTGCTCACCCAGTTTCGCCGCCAAATGGCTGAGCCCGCGCTTGTCCGTGTTTATGCAGACCCACCCGGACATCACCCTGCGCCTGACTTCCGGTGCCGAACTGATAGACCTGACCCGGGTGCAAGAGGTAGACATTGCGATTTCTTATGGGGCGGTGCAAAAACGTGCCGGTGTGGTTGCGGTGGCGCTGGGCACGGAACGCATCGCGCCACTGTGTTCTCCGGTTCTGCTCAAGGCAGACCAACCAGTTACCCAGCAAATTCTCGAGCTGATGCTGATCGACTCTCAACTCAGCGGCGTGACCTGGCCCCAGTGGTTTGCGCTGAACGGGTTGACACTGCCAGCGCGACCCCGCCCCTCGTTTGACCGCGCGGCCCTGTCCATCTCGGCGGCGGCTGACGGCATGGGGGTGACGCTGGAAAGCCTCCGCTTGGCCGAGCGCGAACTGTTGCGCGGCGAACTGGTCGAGCTGGGGCCGGAGCAGTTTTTGCCTCTGGCCGAGGAGACCCATTTTGTCTCTTGCCGGGCCAGCGAGCGGCAGAGCAAAAAAGTCAAAGCCTTCCGAGAATGGCTTTTTGAGGCAGCTGGCGTAGATGCCAGCTGAAGAGACATTGCGTGCCAGGCGCGAGTGCTCCTGCGCTGCTGTGCCGCTTACCTCCGCCGAAACGCGAGTTGTAGGCAAGCGTACGCAGTCCCATCGACGTCCCAACCCCTTTACCATCTAAAGAAAAAGTATTACCTGCTTTAAAGGTGCGCTACTGTCACCTCAGTATCGGTAATTCATGACCCTTATTGTTGTCTGGCTCATAGCTTAGCAATGCGTCAATTTACAGACAAAAATAGGCACAGATGGCTGCTAGCGAGAAACCACGGCCAAGTTTGACGACGCTATTTTGAGGTGGCGTTATTTCATCGGCTTCAAATGCGCGTTTACGTTTACTAAAGTACTTGGTATCCAGGCTTTGCAAACGAGAAAAGTCGACTACACATAACTGACTATCTCAATTGCGCGTTTAACAATACTCGCCATTCTGCCGGACTTCGACGTTGGCGTATTTTCATTCACTTTAAAACCACAATGAATAACTGGACTGTCAGTTTAGGCTGCAGTGAATTTCTTCCTAGGTGTGATTGCCGAGACGTTTACTCTAGTTTCAGGGCCAATCACATATTCTGTGCCCCCAGACTAGGTACCGAACAGTTCCGTCTTTATAATGGAGCTAAGCCTTGGAATATGGGCGCCGGCACGGCTCCAGCGAGTGCCTGGCCAGCTCGGCGAGTCACAGTCCGGGCATCAGGTCGTACTTCACGACCCGGCTACCATCGCCCAGGCCGGTATCGCCTTTATCTCCGGTTTTGATATATATCTTGGTGAGTCTAACCATTTGTCCCTGTAGTGACCCGCTTTAGTCAGTAAAAAGGCGATTAGATTACAGGTTTTTCACGATAGGTCCCCCAAATGCCTTTAAGCGTTTCAACAATGTCGCCCATCGACGCCCCCTCTTTCACCAACTCAATGGTGATCGGCATGAGGTTTACTGATTCGTCTTCAGCCTGTTCTTTCAGCTGCCCGAGCATGGTCTGAACTTTTTTCTCATCGCGACCATTCTTGACCCTTCTCAGGCGTTCAATCTGCCGGCTCTCTGTTTCCGGGTCGTGGGGATGCGTTTCAATTTTGACATCTTCCTCCTGCACGAACATATTCACGCCGATAACAGGCCTTTCTCCGCTGGCCTTGCGTAACGCGAAATCGTAAGCGGAATCAGAGATGCCTCTCTGAAAGTAACCATCGTCGATACACTGCAAGGTACCACCAAGCTCTTCAACCTCGTTGAGAATTTTCCAGACTTCCTGCTCAATCTCGTTGGTTAGACTTTCAACATAGTAGGAACCGCCCAAAGGGTCCACAACCTGTGTGATATTGGTCTCGTAAGCGATGATTTGCTGTGTGCGGAGGGCTATCCGCATGGCCTCCTCAGTGGGAATGGCAAAAGCCTCATCCATGCCGTTGGTATGTAGCGACTGCGCCCCACCCAACACGGCGGACAACGCCTGGAGCGCGGTGCGAATCGGGTTGATTGTATACTGTGGTTTGGTCAGGGTCGCTGCCGCGGTTTGTGCGTGGAAGCGCAACCGGCTGGCCTCGGGTTTTGTGGCACCGAATTTTTCGCGCATGATCTTAGCGTATACCCGCCTGGCCGCACGGAACTTGGCAATTTCCTCAAAGAAATCTGCCTGGCTTACAAAGAAGAACGAGAGGCGGGGGCCGAATTCATTGACATCCACCCCTGCGTCGATTGCTGTCCGGACATACACCATGGCGTTGGCCATGGTGTATGCCACCTCCTGCACAGCGGTCGAGCCGGCTTCCGATATGTGGTAGCCGGAAATATTGATAGCATTATACCGTTTCATGTGCTTAGAGCCGTACTGAATACAGTCACGGACTAGGCGAACCGAGGGACGCACCGGGAATATCCATTCCTTCTGGGCAATGTACTCCTTAAGAATGTCATTCTGGATGGTACCTGACAGGTCATTAAGGTCATAATCGCGACTCTGCGCCAGAGCAATGTACATGGCGTAGAGTATCCATGCTGACGGATTGATGGTCATGGAAACTGAAATTTTCGTCAGATCAATGTTATCGAACAATTCCTCCATATCAGCCAGGGTGTCGATGGCAACTCCTTCGCGGCCTACCTCTCCCTGGCACATGGTATGACTAGAGTCATATCCCATCAACGTGGGCATGTCGAAATCTATCGACAGGCCAGTCTGACCTTGAGCGATCAGATACTTGAAACGCCCGTTGGTTTCCTTGGCCGTACCGAAGCCGGCGATTTGGCGCATTGTCCAGTTTCGGCCCCGGTACATGGTGGGGTATGGTCCCCGGGTGAATGGATATTGCCCAGGAAGGCCAACATCCTTGAACGCAGTGTCTTTGATATCCAGTGGTGTATACGTGCGTTTCGTCGGCATACCGGAAGCAGTGGTATACTCTGACTGGCTCTCTGGCGTCCGTTTTACAAAGGATGAAACTTCGTTTTTTTCCCACTGGTCAAACTCTTTTTCAATGTGCTTGAGTGCAGCGGGGTCATACTGGTCAGTGTCATTCATGAATCGTCTCCTTCATAGTTTTTAGCAAGGTCACCGCGGCCCCATGGGGATCCAGTTCGCGTTGAGTCACCTTTTTAAGCAGTTCTTCGGTTTGCGACCTGCTGTCACGTACAAAATTGTCCCGGACGATTTCTTCGGCAACTTTCACCACCCGGGTTAACGTAATCTGGCGTCGCCGTTCGGTGATTTCACCACTTCGTTCCAAGTGTTCTGCGTGGTGATCAATCGCAGCCATCAACTCGCCGAAACCTGTGTGGTTTTCTGAACTGGTTGGCACCACCGGCACTCGCCAGATTCCCTCACCCGGTTCAAGACTCATCGTCAGCATGCCCTTGAGTTCCTGTATGGTTTTGTTGGAATCTGGCCGATCCGCTTTGCTCACCACATGCACATCGGCAATCTCCAAGATACCTGCTTTTATGGCCTGAATGTCGTCGCCCAGACCAGGTGCGTTGACAACCACTGTGGTGTGAGCCGCACGCACGATATCGACTTCATCCTGACCCACCCCGACCGTCTCGATCAGAACCACGTCGAACCCTCCTGCATCCAGGAGGTCGACTGCATCCAAGGCTGGCCTAGCCAGGCCGCCCAAAGTTCCCCGGGTGGCCATACTTCGGATGAAAACTCCCGGGTCAGAAACCAGATCGCCCATACGTATACGATCACCGAGGATTGCACCACCAGAAAAGGGACTTGAGGGATCAATGGCAACGATACCCACCGTGCGGCCACTTGCTCGGTATTCATGGACCAGCTGTGCAACGAGGGTCGACTTTCCTGCCCCCGGCACACCGGTAATACCCACCACGTGGGCTCGGCCGGTGCTTTTATATAATTTGGCTAGGGCCTGTCGCACTTCCGGGTCGCCACTTTCAACCCGGGTAATAAGCCTAGCAATGGCGCGGATATGCCCTTTTAGAACTCTATCAGCCAGAGTCATTGAGGGTATACGGTTAATCATTTAACCCCCTTGTTCCTGGTCAAAACTGTGGTAAAGATTTCGGTCGTCAACCACTCGCTGGGCCTTGAAGTCCGTGCGTAGAAAGGTGTCTGGCTCGACCATGATAACCCGTGCCCGTACACCCAGCACTCGTCTCAGCTCAGCCTGCGCTCGTTCTGAGAAGGCCTTGACTGCATCCGGACCCTTGCTAGCGGTCTGCTGGTCAAATTCTGCCTGCACGGCCAACTCATCCATTGAGCCCTCACGTGAAATGATGATTCGGTGTTCGCCGCCATAACCGGCCAGGCCTTCCAGAATTTCAGCAATGGCGCTGGGATAGACGTTTTCACCCCGAATCTGGAACATGTCGTCGATCCGCCCGTAAATGCCTTTTGGAAGTCTCGGGTAAGTGCGGCCGCAGGGGTTATCTTCCATCACCCAATGGGTTAGGTCGCCGGAAAACATGCGGATCATTGGCTGAGAGGTACGTTCGAGGTGGGTATAAATGGGTGTTCCTTGTTCTCCGTAGGGAACGCGTCGATGAGTGACGGGGTCCGCTACTTCGGTGTAGACAATGTCCTGCCACAGCAGCATGCCTTCGGTGTCGGCGCTTCCGGAAGCGTGCATCCACGGCGTCAGCTCAGCCATGGTTCCGCAGTCAATCACCTTGGCACCGTAGATATCCTGAATCTTGTCCCGTATGGACGGAATGGACCCGCCCGGCTCACCTGAGAAGAATAACACCTTGATGCCGAACTCCTTGGGATCAATCCCTTCCGCACGGGCCACTTCCGCCAGCCTAAGCGCGTAGGAGGGAGTGGAGTAAAGTCCTGCAGGTTTCATCATTCCCAGCCAGGTCACTGCTCGCACAGTCATTCCTGGAGCGCCGGCGCCGAAAGGAAAGGCCTTGCAGCCTAGTCTCTCGGCCCCTATCAAAGCACCCCAGGACCCCATATAGAGGCTAAGAATGGCAGCCACAAACACAGTATCTCCGGGCCTTAGACCCATCCCCCACATAATCCGAGCATGGTTATTGGCAATGGTGTCCCAGTCGCTCCGAGAAATACCGAAGGTGGTAGGCCGACCGGTTGTGCCGGAAGTACCATGGATATGATGTATATCGCTTTCCAGACAGCAAAGGTAGTCCCCGAAGGGTGGGGTTTTCGCCTGGGAATCACGCAGTTCCTGCTTCGTGACGACAGGAACCTGCTCGAAGTCAGCAAGAGTACGGATATGATTGGCCTTTATACCGGCCTCGTCCCATTTGCGTTGGTAAAATGGTGAGTGATCGTAAGCATAGGCCATGACGTCCCGGATGCGTGCAACAATTAGCTCATCACGCTTGTCCGGATCCATCGTTTCTCGGTCCCGAAACCAGTAGGGGCTACTCGGTTCAGGATAGTAGTCGTTGTTGTAAGTAGGGGGGAAAATCCACTCTTTCATCGGAGACTCCTGATATTATTAATTATCGTCTAAGGAAATCTGTCATGTACACTCGACTTCCCATGTAGTCGTACTTATCGCGCACCACGGTCTGCAACCAATTGCCGGAAGGAATCAATAATTTCCTGAGGAGGAGTGTCCTGGAGAAGAATTTTCTGGACGCCCATCTGATACAGTTCTTTAACATCGTCGTCAGGGATGACACCGCCACCCGCAACGATCATGTCTTCCGCTTCCCTCGCTTTCAGAAGTTCCAGTACTTTAGGAAAAATGTGCATGTGGGCACCCGAAAGCAGGCTGACCCCAAGGATATCTACATCTTCCTGGATGGCGGCATCCACGACTTCCTCCGGCGTGCGATGCAGTCCAGTATAGACCACGTCCATGCCAGCATCCCGTAACGCACGTGCGACAACTTTTATGCCTCGATCATGACCATCTAGACCGATCTTAGCTAACATTACCCGAATCACACCTGCGTTATTGTGATTGTCTTGCATCTCCTTTCTCCTTAGATTAAATAATCACATTACCGCTTCTTTTCAGGGGTTCACGGGAATCTTGGATTTCTCTCCCCCTTCTATTTCTGGTCTTTTTTGAACGATAAGAATGTTACTTATAACACGCTTTGCGAAGTGATACATTAGGCGATAAACATGGTGTGTATTTTCCTGCATAATGGTTTGCACCACACAAGTCCATCACCCATTGAGTGCTACAACCCGAAGCTTATGAAGATTCGCCCCGCATTGCTTCACTATAATTCAAACTACTAACGCACCATTGTCCTATCTAAAATCACACTGCTTTAATGATAGTAGGATAAAGAGTAAAAAAAGGGACAGACAGTTCGCCGAGATAAATCGGCAGAAGATTGAAGGTGAAAGTCCTTTATCAGGTAAGGTCTAGCAAGCCGCCAGAACCCCGAGTCATGGACGGTTGTCAGTAATGGTAATGGTTAAGCGTTGACAGAACATTGAGAGCCTGTCCTTTATTGTTGACTTAGTCTTAGTAGGCACGCTTCGGTGCGTGTCTGATTCATTAAAATCCGGCCCGAGTGATTGTTTTTTTCGCTCCTCATTTTAACCAGTGAGTGGGCCAGTCACTCTTTTTTATTGGTGTTGTTTAGCTAATATATTTGCTCGTCTCCAGAATTTTGCAATTACCTTCAAGTTATGATAAAACATACATACATCCATGTATGTATGTAAATTAACCATGGAGATCTAAGATATGGATCAGGAGACGTAAATGGCGGTGCAAATCGCACGTCGCATGCAGTCGCAAAGAAGCAGTGACACCCGTCAGCGTCTTCGTAGTGCTGCCTTGGAGTGCCTGTCTACGATAGGCTATGGACATACAACGCTGACCGAGATTTCCCGACGAGCCGGCTTGACCCGAGGCGCCTTGAACCACCATTATCAAGGCAAAAATGATCTCCTACTGGATGTCGTCGATCAAATCTGGAGCCAGATTGAAGAAGATCTCAGGAATATTGCCGAATCATCAAAAAATGGTCAGTTGAATGTCACCGAGGTTGTGGATGAAATGTGGCACCGCATCTTCAATAATCGTAATATATTTTCTTCACTCGAAATGGTTATTGCTAGCCGAGGTGATCCTGCTTTGCACGATCCTTTAGTAAAACGAGCGCAGCAATTATTTGACAGCTACGAAAAGATAGGAGGCAAGATTTTTACTGCGACCGGGATGAGCCAGGAAGATTCCCGCAGTCTTCTCAATATGACGCTGTCTTTTTTACGGGGACTGGCCGTGCAATCGATCTATTCCCGTGACCCAGCCATTACAAATCAGTCACTTCTGGACTGGAAGAAAGCGATATCAATTCTTATTCAGCAACAATCCACGCTGGCAGCATGATAGTGCTCAACTTTATTTTGTTTTTATGGCGACGAATTGCTTTTTCAAAGGGCCCCCGCGTATGACTACACAGCCCTGGCCCGATGATAAGGACTCAGTACTGGAGTGCCGTGGTCTCAGTAAAGCATTTGGTGGGTTAGTTGCCGTCGATGACATGTCGTTAAAGGTACAACGCGGTACTATTACTGGATTGATCGGTCCAAATGGCGCAGGCAAATCGACACTTTTTAATTTGGTTTCAGGTGTTATCCGTGCTGACCACGGCGAGGCGTTACTGTTCGGAGAAGACATTACCAGGTTGAAACCTTATAAAATTGCACGCAAGGGGATGATTCGCACCTTTCAGTTATCGAGGGAGATGTCAGGCATGACAGTTCTCGAAAACATTATGCTGGCAGCGCAAAACCAAATTGGAGAGAAGCTGATCCCTGTTTTTACTCGACCTGCAGCTATTCGGTTACAGGAACAGGAAATACTCACCCGCGCTCGTGAAGTTCTGGATATGGTCAAACTGACACATGTTTGTGATGAATATGCAGGAAATTTGTCTGGTGGCCAAAAAAAGCTTCTTGAACTGGCAAGAGCATTGATGATTAATCCTGATCTTATTCTTCTGGATGAACCTGCAGCCGGAGTGAACCCATCCTTGATGGGCCTGTTGATGGAAACGATTGCAAAGCTGAACCAGGAAACCGGCAAGACTTTTTTAATTGTCGAGCACGATATGGAACTGGTCAAAGCACTATGCCACCACGTCGTAGTAATGGCCCAGGGGCGGCATTTGATTGAAGGCAGTTTTCATCAGGTTACTCATGATGCAAAGGTGATGGAAGCCTATCTGGGGGTGAGTTCGTGAGCAGTATTCTGAGAGTTGAAGGCGTCTTTTCTGGCTATGGTGGAAATGACATTATCAAGGGCGTCGATATGCATGTCGACGAGGGAGAAATCGTAACTGTAATCGGACCGAACGGCGCAGGGAAGTCCACCCTGATCAAAACTATCGCTGGGCTGGTAAAGGTTCGTGAAGGTAGCATCCACTTGCACAACAAACCAACGGCGGATTTGCGAGCATCTGATGTTGCCCATCTGGGCATGTCCTACGTACCTCAGGAGGGAAATGTATTTCGCAAGTTAAGCGTTCAGGAAAATCTTGATTTGGGTGACTGGATATCCAAACCTGGCAAGAAAGCGCGACTGGAAAAAGTTTACGAACTATTTCCCCCACTTAAGGAGCGGCGTAATGCTACTGCGGGTAACCTTTCAGGCGGGCAGCGTCAAATGGTCGCTTTGGGTATGGCTTTAATGGCTGATCCAAACATACTTTTACTCGATGAACCCTCAGCTGGGCTTTCACCCAAACTGGTAGAGGAAATGTTTCAGATAATATGCGATGTCAATTCTGACGGTGTCGCAATCTATATGGTTGAGCAAAACGCTATCCAGGCACTCAAAATGTCGCACCGGGGTTATGTACTGGCGGGTGGGCAAGTCAAACTCGCTGATACCGCAGAGGCCCTGCTGAACGATACTGAGGTTCGCCACCTTTATCTTGGGGTTACCGACTGATGGGGCAGATACTTTTTTACGGCCTGATGGATGGAGCGATTATCGCTCTGCCAGCCATCGCTTTCACCATGTTGTTCGGAATATTACGTTTTCCCAATTTTGCCGTAGGTACATTCATGACTGTCGGCGCTTTCATCGCTTTAACACTCAATGTCACTTTTGGTGCTCCCATATGGGTAGCGGCCATTGGAGCTATGGCATTTACCTCGGTGGCAATGTGGTTGTCTGATGTGATTATTTTCAAAGCGATGCGGGAAAGCCATTCTATCTCATTACTGATTGTATCCATCGCCCTCAGCATGATTGTCGAAAATATTATCCGGCTATTTTATGGAAACGACGTTCGTGGCTTTGAATTGCCGCTCGAAAGACCCATTAAATTTGCTGGTATCAAGTTCACTCCAGATCAATTGTGGATCATCGGCACCGCGATTGTGGCTATGCTTCTGGTTCATGCTCTGCTCAAATACACCCGCCTGGGAAAGGCCATGCGAGCAACTTCCGATAACTTCGCTCTGGCAGAGGTGCGTGGCATCAATACCAATCGCGTGATTGGTGCGACTTGGCTGCTGGGCGGCGCACTTATTGGACTTGCCGGGGTATTCGCAGGAGTCGATTTAGTGATCGAGCCACAACTGGGCTGGTCACTGACCATTCCGGTATTTGCCGCTGCGATTCTCGGTGGTATCGGATCTCCCTATGGAGCTATGGTGGGCGCAGTTCTCGTTGGTATTGCTGAAGAGCTGACCGGACATTTTTTCGAACCTTCATACAAGGTGGGGGTCGGCTTCGTTATTATCACCCTGCTCTTATTTTTTCGTCCACATGGCTTGTTCGGCCAGCCAGAAATCAAAAAATAACGGAACATCATGAGCGCTTATCTGATTTCAATCGCAACATTTGTCGGCTTTTACATGATTCTTGCCCTCGCATTGAATCTTCAATGGGGTCTCACCGGGATGGTGAATTTCGGTATTGCCGGTTTTTTTGGCATGGGCGCCTATACCAGCGGATTGTTAACCGTCTATGTAGGCTTTCCATTTCTTGCCGGAGTAGCGTCGGCTGGGCTGATGGGCCTGGTGGCAGGTGCATTCCTTTCAATGCTGTCGGTTCGTTTGCGCGGTGATTATCTGGCTATCGTTACTTTGGGGTTTGCCGAGATTGTACGTTTATTCTTGCTGAATGAAGACTGGCTCACTCGTGGTCCGCGTGGTCTGTCCATTGATGTTCGTCCTATGTCAGAATCCTTCGATCGAAACGAATACGGCATTTTCTATCTGGGCATTGTCGCGCTTACCGTTCTTATCGTCTATTTCATTGTGGAAAAAATGCGTCGGGCACCTTACGGTCGAGTAATGCGTGCCATACGCGAAGACGATGTTGTTACAGAAACGCTGGGTAAGAACGCTTTTTTCTATCGTGTACAGGTGTTCTCCATAGGCTCCATGTTTATGTGTATTGCAGGCGCGCTTTACGCCCACTACGTGCAAAGCATTAGCCCCGATCATTTCGTTCCGATGGTAGCCATTTTTATATGGATGTCGGTAATCGTTGGCGGAGCAGGCAATAACAATGGGCTCCTTATCGGAGCCGGGGTTGTCATGTTGATTCTGGAAGGTTCGCGGTTTCTTGGAGATTTCGTGTCCTTTGTTGACGCTGAAAGCCTTTCGGCGATCCGAATTATATTCATTGGGGTTCTATTGATTTTGGTGATTCGTTTTCGACCACAGGGGCTACTCCCCGAACCAAAATTTCAGGCTCCGGTAGGCATTAAAACGACCCGAGTAAATTAACGATATTTTTTTAACTTTATCACCAAAACCGAGGAGTATTAAATGACTATAAAGCATACGCGTAGAACAATATTGAAGGCAACCGCAGCAACGGTATTTACAACGGCTTTCATTCCAAATCTGGTCTGGGCCAACGGCCCGATCAACATCGGCAGCCTGACACCGAACACCGGTGGTGGCGGACCCTTTGGCCCCACAATCACTGCGGCCCATAAATCAATTGTTGATCGGGTCAACGCAGCGGGTGGCATACTAGGTCGTCGAGTCGAGTTATTTCAGAATAATTCGGAAACCAATCCGGAAACAGCGATTCGCGCGGCTCGTAAACTGGTTGACGTAAACAAGGTCAAAGCCATTATCGGCACCTTTTCATCATCTGTCACTCTGGGTATCATGCCGCTTTGTCAGGAAGCTAATGTCATCCAGATGTGTACGTCATCTTCTGCCGACATTCCTGCCAAAGATAAAAAAGGGTTGGTCTTCAACTTTCAGGCTCTTTCACCACGCTGGGGTAAGGCGATCGCTGACCTGGCACTTAGCAACGGTTATAAAAACTTCGCGATCATGGCTTTGAATAATGATTTCACTAGTTCCATGGTTAATAGTTTCGTAGAGACAGTGACTGCAGGCGGTGCCGAAATTGTGAACAAACCATTTTACTACAATGGTGGGCAAGCCAGCTATCGTGCCGAAGTGGCGAAACTGATCGAGGACGACCCTAAAGCGGTCTTCATTCCTAGTTATGTGACTGACTTTACGGCTGTTTATAAAGAATTATACCGTGCGGGTTACGAAGGAAAAGTATTCACTGTCTCAATTGCAACCGGTTCGAAGTTCAAAAAAGCGATCGGTGATGCGGCCAACGGTATTTTGCATGGCCTGCCCGTGCCCCCACTGGAAAGCGAAGCTTACAAATTTTATCTCAAACTACAGGGCTTGGAGGATACTGGCAACATGCAACACCCTTTCGGGACTGCCGGTATGGATCAGATCAGTACTCTACTACTCGCCATGGAGTCGGCGGGCACTGATGATGCCAACGAAGCAGCCAAACACATATGGAAGGTTTCCAACCCCAATGGTGAGCGAGTTTGGGATGTTTTGGAAGGTATTAAACTCCTTCGTGCCGGTAAGGCAATCAATTATACCGGTGCCAGTTCGGAAATCGATTTCGATGACGAAGGCATGATCAAGGCTCGTCATTTCCAGCTTTGGGAAATCAGAGATGGGCAGGATGTCACTATCGAACGTATTCAAAGCTAACCCATAAAACTGTTTCAATCGATGTTCCGGTGCAGAAATTTCCGCACTGGGCCATCCTAACCATAAGAGAGCTAAGTAACATGGCACGTGTAAGAGATGTTGAAATTAATGAGGTATCCGGCGAAGCTCGGGATATTTACCGCCGATTTTCTAGCGACTACGGTCCGTTCATCAATCAGGCAAGGGTATTCGCCCATCGACCACCAGCATTAAAAAATATCATGGGACTGTTGCTCGACCTCGCCGAGGAGCAAATTCTGCCGAAGCGATCCCTAGAAATAGCCCTTGTGGTGGTTTCCAAAATTAATGAATGCACTTATTGTGTAGCCCACCATACTCCACGTCTGGTCGATCAGGGCCTGACGCTCGAGTCGGTTGAAAATATCCTCGCTGATCAGGTTCCGGGGTTCGATGCCCTGGATCATTTGGTTCGGGATTATGCGGTTCAAGTAACCAATAAGCCGCAATATATGCGGGATCAGATATTTGATGATTTGAAGTCGCACTTTAGTGAAGAACAAATTGTGGAGTTGACGCTACGCATTTCACTTTGTGGGTTTTTCAATCGTTTCAACGATGCAATGCAAATCGGTATGGAGGATGGTGTAATAGAGGATCTTCTGGCCCACGGCGTCACCGAAGCGAGTTTACCCGAGCATCCAGACCTAGGAAAAGACTAAAGACGTTATCATGGAAGTTCTCTCTGGCCGAGAGCATGCTTTGAACGATAATCACATCGAAGACAGGCAGATTTATGACAGATATTGATACCGGGTTGAATGCATGGCAGATGACGTCCAACCACAACCGAATGATCGAACTGCAAGCCAATGCGGCTCCCCCTAAAGACGGCCCGGTTGAAGTTTCTTTTTTTGGAAGCTCTGCCTTCAGAATTAAATCTCCCGGAGGAGTCAGTGTCATGATTGATCCTTGGCGTAATCACCCTTCTCGGGCCTGGGACTGGTATTTTCATGACTTCCCGATCACGGAGGTCGATATAGGTATTTCAACGCATGCCCACTTCGACCACGATGCTTTGCATCGTCTGGACGCGCATGTACTTCTCGATCGGTTAATTGGTATGTATCGATTCGGCGATATGACCATTTACGGATTGGCCGATAAGCACGAAACTGACTCCAGTTGCGCACTTTATGACTTTAAGAAATTTCACAAAGATTTTCATAATACCGATATTGAGCCGCCCAACAATCCACGATCATGGGATCACTGTCTTATTGTGATCGAGACAGGGGGGGCTTAGGATCGTGCATTGGGGTGACAATCGCCACAATCCGCCCGACGAGATATGGAAAGCGCTTGGGGATATCGACATTGCGTTGTTGCCAATAGACGGTTCTCAGCATGTCATGGGGCATGTTATGCAGCGCGTTTCGACAACATCGTCAAACATAGCCTTTAAAAGAGTACAATTAGGTGTCATATATAAATATATACACTAAAACTAAAATTGAATAGGCTACCTATGAAAGATATTTATATTATTCACGAAAATGATGAATGGCTTGTGCCTTTAAGAAAAGCATTCTCAGACAGAGATGTTACGGCAAAAGAGTGGTTTTTAAATGAAGGTTCGGTTGCTTTAAATGAAAAACCACCTGAAGGAATTTTTTACAACCGAATGAGCGCATCCTCTCATACTCGTGGTAATCGGTTTGCTCCAGAATTAACAAGGGCAACAATTAATTGGTTAGAGCTTCATGACCGTAAAGTGTTTAACGGTTCTCGGGCGATTTATTATGAAGTAGATAAGTTTTCTCAATATTGTAGCTTGCATCAAAATAATATACCAACACCAGAAACTGTAGCTGCTATTGGTAAGTCTCAGCTTGTGATGGCAGCATGTAAGTTTAATCAATTGCCTTTTATTATCAAGCCTAATAGAGGTGGAAAGGGGTTAGGGGTTAAGTTAATTCGAAGTATTGGTGAATTGGAAAACTTCTTAAATAGCAAAGAATATGAAGAACCTCTCGATGGTACTTGGTTAATACAGGAATACATTAAATCAGAACAGTCCTATATTACTCGAGCAGAGTTTGTCGGGGGAAAATTTTTATACACAGTAAAGGTCAATACTGAATCTGGATTTGAGTTGTGCCCTGCAGATGTTTGTGAAATACCCGACCCTCTTTTTTCAAGTACTAAACCAGAAAGTAAATTTGAAATAATTCACGATTATGACCAACATCCACTTATTGAAAAATTAGAGTATTTTTTAAATAATACAAAAATAGATATTGCCGGTATTGAGTTTATTGAAAACCCACAGGGCGAGCTATTGGTGTACGATATTAATACCAATACCAACTACAATAGTGCTGCTGAAAATAAAGAAGGACTTAAAAATACAGCAATGGAATCTATCGCAGAATTATTAATTACGTCGGCAAAACAGCCATTTTAATTCAAAGTATAAGATAACTATTCAGCACCCATCCTAAATATGCTAGATAGTTTTGCATCATAAAGCGCCCTTAAGGATTCGCTGGCACTTAACTTTCTGTTTTCGGCATGTTGATAAATAGCCACATATCAAACAAAAGGTTTTAGCCCCTTTCATTGAGCGAAAATAACCTGATATTTTCTGTTGAACTTTGGTCATACGAATATTATTTTCTCCAAGATCATTCGTAAACGGAACCTCGGCAACGACCATAAAGCGGAGAGCGCCATCCAAAAACAGGCGCAGCCTCTCTAGCAATGCTCTGGACTTAGTTCGCTACAATCGACCCCGCTTTCCGTTTCTTTGTTGCCCATCAGGCGGTGGGGATTCGATATCGCCCTGCGCCCCAATACCCCGGTATTTCTGCCTAAAGCGCTTACCCTCTCAGGTGGAAGCGATCCACCTTCGGCATTAACCGATTGATTAACCATGGATGGTATGTATGCCTGTTTTGCATCGTTACATGGATATAACTAATTAGAACAATGCATCGTTACAGGGATGTAACTAATTAGAATAGCGCAGGAGCAGTTATCGAGGAGCTATTGTCGAGGAGCACAAAAACAGATCACAAAAAAATTACTATTTAGTCTCTCCAATCCACAACTCAAGCCCATCATCTTTTCTTACCACATGTACTGAATCAAATCCTTTAACCGTTTCGTTTACCGTGCTTTTGTAATAAATCTTACTAACCGCAGGAATTGTTGTATAAACTTGCCGTATTGCAATATGAAGTAATATTTCACCAAATTCACCACGAGAACCATATCTTTCAGTTTGGTAAACAATTTTAGCCGCCTTTTTTGTCATCTTTAAGGCATTATGATGGCTGATCTCGTTCAATTCTGAATGACTCAAAGCAAACTCTGGCAGCCACTCCATCACATGGTCTGCTAATTGATCATTTCTCCATTCTCCACGCTCAAACCCAGCACAAAGTACTAAGTCATCACCTAAGTCACCAAAATCATGAAAGAGTATATTTAGAAAGTTATCGGGATGATCCATATATTTTGATTTTCTTTTTTTGGGTTTAATAGAAGGACGCCTGTAAAGTACCTACTATACAGGCGTCCTTCTAGTTCTTTGATTGATAACCCCATATACCCAATACTATGTGACTTACAAGCAGTAAGTCAATGAACAAGGGCCGTCGTGAAAATAGGCTAAGGAATAATTACTTAGTCGATCTGAAAAGACCTAACCATAAAATTTTTCTGTCAATTAGGAACTAGTCGTTCCAATGACAATAACGTTGCCGGAGTCAGCGTCCGTCAGTTAACTATTCGCAATTGAAAATACCTGAACTGATCCAGTTACACCAAGCAGTGATACCAAGGTAAATACAACGACAATTCGTCTAAATGCTTGCGTGGCATATTTGACAGATATATTTCCCTTTATGCCACCACACTTCGAACCCGTTAATCTGGTGCTATGAATACTTGGCCATTACACCATGAATGAAAATAACGCCCTCCATAAGGCCATTGTTGTTGTCGCACTTGGTTTCCTTGCGCTTGCATTGGCATTCTCGGCTCGTGCTGCCTTAGGGTTAGCTATGCCAATCTGGGGAAGCGAGCTGGGCTGGACTCGGGGCAATGTATCCAACGTTGCTGCGGTTGCGTTGTTAGTCATGGCAGCAGTCGCGCCTGTTTCGGGGTTCATACTCGACAGAAAAGGTCTGCGCTTTACTTTGTTATTCGGCCTGATTGCGGTCTTCACATCCTGCGTTGTTATCAGTATCGCTGAGAGTGTTTGGGTGTTATTGATTGGTTTTGGCGTTATTGGTGGCGTGGGGTTTGGCATAATTGCAACGCATGTCGTTGCGTCTGCAGTGGTTCGCGTTTATCCCCAAAAGGTAGGCCTTGCTTCTGGTATTGCCACATCGGGTTCTACTGCGGGGCAGTTTTTAATTGTGCCGCTAATCGCGTTCGTTTTTGCGTCATTTAGCTGGCGTTGGGGATTTGTAGGCATTGCAGTGGGCGTTGCTTGTCTGATCCCTTTTGTTTGGTGGGTGCCCAGTGATAAACCTGCCAAGGTGCCGAATGAAGCATCGGCCGCAAATGACACCACTGATTTGAAATCTACGATTAAGACACTATTTTCTACTCCGGTTTTCCATTTGTTATTCTGGAGTTACGTCATTTGTGGTTACACGACCACGGGTGTTATCGAAACGCATTTAATGCCGTATGCTTCTTTTTGTGGTTTTAAACCAATACCGAGCGCAACTGCTTATGGGCTGCTGTCGGCGGTGAACCTGCTTGGCATGATTGGCGTTGGCTGGCTAACCGATAAAATGAATCGGCCATTATTGCTTGGGTGTATTTATATTGTGCGGGGCTTAACTTTCTGGATGCTGCTCAATATCGGCACCAGCTACGAAACCTTGTTGTTGTTTGCGGTCGTTTTTGGTGTTGTGGATTACTCGACCGTACCCGTTACCGCCAGTTTAGTGGCTAGTCATATTGGCCTTAAGGTGATGGGGTTGACCATGGGTTTACTGTCAGCGGGGCATTCGATCGGTGCTGCCATAGCGGCTTCGTTAGGCGGCTACTTTTTTGATAAAGATGCTACTTATGACCTTATCTGGATGAGTTCAATCGCATTAGCCATCATTGCGGGTGCTTTGGTGTTTCTAATAAAAGATAACCCCGGTGTGAAGATAGGCAATTTGGCGATGGCTGGTTGAGATTGCCTGGCTGCAGATGCAGGGACCCCGAGATTAGTCGGGCCTTATGGGCTACGAGCGCTCCTTTTCAATTTAAGCTAATTGTCGACGTCACTGGTTTCCGGCATTCGCCGGAATGACGATATTTATCAGCTAATTTTCTTTGGGAGCCAATTGGGAAAGGCACCTCGGTGTTTGTCAGTGGGTTAGCGTTGCTCTGGCGGAATTGGCTTGATGGTTTGACTAAACTTATCATGCTCTGCCTAATTCACTGGTTTGTGAACCGGTTTCTGACTGGCAGGGAAATTTTCGAGACAGGCACCATTGCGTCTATTGGTGGCGGGTCTTACTGGTCGCTGGCAGAATCCGCCACCACAATTTGGGCAGACATTGTGGAGTACGTTTTCTACACAATGCGAACAAAACGTACACTCGAAACTACAGATACGGGCGTCTACAGAATTTGCTGGTAATGGTTTGCTGCAATGTTCGCAACTGGGTCGGAGTTCAATCATTTATTTTATCGACTTTTCGTCTAGGGTCACCGGTTGACCATGTGGGGTTCTAAGATAAGCTTGTTCCCAATCTTGCCGTTTGCTGTCCATCAGCATGGCATCAATTTCACTGTGATCTGTTACTAATTTTTCCAGCGTTTTAAGCACGCAGAGATAATAGGTTTGTTGGGAATCGACATCGGCTCTATCAGCTGATTCTTTTAACGATTGGCCTAAGGCATCTGACCAGTCATTGGCGCTGAATAGCCCACTTTTTACTAGATTATCAGCCATCGCTAACGCCTGTGCTTGCCAGGCCTCATCGAATACGGGGTCACCATCGGTATCGGCTAACGGTTTTAGTGCGGTGTTCTTTGAATGCTCAAATTTCATTTTTTAAGATCATCTTGCCGACATGTTATTTTGCGCATAGATAGCTTTCCCAAAGGTCGAGGAAAACCTTGTCGTGTTTATTTGCAGTGTCAGGCCAAAGTTCTCCTGTCTCGAAAACTACGGAATACAAATGTTGGTGGGTTTGTTTACCTTGCGCGGACAGATCAGGAAAGACATGCGCGCCATTTAATGCATGAATTTTGCCGATGCAATTTCTGGCATATTGCGGCAGCCGCGTATGCCCACTATGACCATGTTTGTTGGTTATCACTCGATCGCCGATGGTAAATATTGGCTGATCGTTTATCACTGCATCAAAGCGAAATGCTTTTTGGCTATCAGCTATTACGGCATCGGCTTTTGACATTGGTTTCGGGGGCACTTCATCGAATGGGTTGTTATCTGAATTAGAGTGACCTGAACACACTTCGTCGAGAGTAAAAAAACCACCGTCTATATAGGTTGCGAAATCAGTTTGCGCCCAGGTATCAAAATAGGGCCTACTAAGATAATCAACAGGTGCAATTAACTCGCGACAATGCCGCCACCAATCGATAGTAATGTCAGGTGTTCTGGCGCATCTCGATATGCCCCATTCACGCGCTTCCCAGTCGTGATGAAAGGCCTTTCCTGTTTTATAGAGGTCGACTTCATCGACATCAATGGCGCCGTAACCCTGTTTGCCGCCCACATCATGAATGCCGTCCATCAGACTTTAACCTCATCTTTTTTAACGAGCTCGCGATCGGTTCCAATCATCGAATTTCGGGTCACAAGTGATGCGAGCTCATCCTCACCCAAGGCTTCGGTATCACTGGGTCGTTGTGGCAAAACCAGATAACGTAATTCGGCTGTGCTGTCCCATACCCGAACTTCAATATCATCCGATATCTGAACGCCGAATTCGGCCAACACACCACGGGGATCACGTACAGCGCGAGAGCGATAAGCTTCAGCTTTGTACCAGGCAGGGGCAATACCGAGAATTGAAAAGGGGTAGCAGGAACAAAGTGTACAGACCACCAGGTTATGAACTGATGCTGTATTTTCGATGACTTTCAGATGTCCGGTCGCGTTACCGAGATAATCTAGCTCATCAATCGCACTCGGCGCATCTTGAACCAACCGTTGCTTAAAATCTGGATCACACCACGCTTTTGCAACGATATGTGCACCACGTTTAGGGCCGATGTCTTCGGTATAAGCCTCGATCCATGCGTCGATGGATTCCGGGTTGATCAACCCTTTTTCGACTAGTAGCGTTTCTAGTGCTTTAACCCGAAGCGCTGAATCGGAAGGTAAATGGCTATGTAAGTGCTGGTGGACTTCAGCTACTTTCTTCGCGTTGAATTCAACCATGAGTAGGACTCCAGATTAATAGCCCCAGTTTAACGACCTTCGGATAGAGAATACAACCCGTATCTGTTGCTGCATATTCAGCAATAGCTTGAATAGCTATAATGACGGTATTAATTTGAATGTTGCAATAACGGCCAGCAGGCCCGCTTTCGAGCTAGGCTGCTACACTAAAGCAGACGTTCAGTTTAGCAAACAATCGGCACATTACTGGCGTTGTGGAAATGACATCAAATTGTGGGAACGCCCAACAGTGGCCATCGAATTTTGACTTAGGCAATACGGTAGGATTTCCGAATTTTTCGATTTACTTAATGGGACAAAAACCATGGTCACTGCACACAGCTGGGTTTTTTGGGCGATACTTTCTGCAGTATTCGATGCGCTTACTGCAATATTTGCCAAAATAGGCATTCGCGACGTCGATTCAGATCTTGCGACTCTTATATGAACGGTAATCATTATCGTCACCCTATTTACTTTTGTATGGTTTGCTGGCAAGTGGAGCAATCCATTCAAACTCTCGGCAAAAACCTGGGCCTTCCTTACCCTCTCTGGGCTGGCTACCGATGCCTCATGGGTCTGCTATTTTCGCGCTCTCCAGCTTGGCGATGCATCGAAGGTTGCGCTAATTGACAAGTTTAGTCTGGTCTTAGTCGCCGTGTTTGCAGTTATATTTCTCGGTGAGCGTCCATATAAGTCCATCCGATCAGTCAGGCACTGCAGGAATATGCGGAAATGACTGAAACGTTCAATAAGCTTCACCGTTTACTTAATGCACAAGGGAAAACAGTTCAAATGTTAGGGCGCTTGGGATACGCTGAAATAGTTCCGCCAAGCCCTAGATGGCCGGTTGAATCAAAAATTATACGGAGTTGGTTGGTGAAAAGTGCACCTCTATATCATTGTGTTTCTCATTGTTCATCGAGATGGCCAAAATAAACCAACTTAGCCGAACTTTAATGGATGGGCAGTTACCTGATGGTTTTTTGACGTCACACTTTGCGGTGCTAAACCATCTTATGAACGTCCACGATGGGCGAACGCCGCTTGAACTTGCAAGGGCTTTTCAGGTTCCAAAAACGACGATGACACATACCCTATCTGGTCTTAAAAAACACAGGCTGGTCGATTTTCGCCCCAATCCCAAGGATGGGCGAAGCAAATGTGTTTGGATTACAGACGCTGGGCGAGGCTTTCTAGATCAGGTGATCGTAGATCTGGAACCTGAACTGACAAAATTTTTGGCACACCTTGCCATCGACCATGTTTCAGCCCTTGTTGCTGATCTTGCTAATATACGCAAGCTCCTCGATACAGATCGAGATGAAGATATTCGTTCCACTACTTAGGCGAAAAGGGCGCAGGTAGGGCAGATAGTCTGCAAGTAATTATGCTTCCGCTTCCATCAGTTGGCTGCATATAGCCTCAAATGCGGCGATATGAATTGGCCCGTATACATCGTTTAATGGGTTGGCTTGCGCTGAGTTTTTGACGATGGCTATGTTAGCGGCTGGATCGAGATATAACCATTGTCCGTGTAAGCCAATGGCCGCGACGGCTGCGTTTTCATTGCCTATTTGATACCAACAATTTCGATAGCCGCCATCTGGAAATCTTTCGCTGGAATCGCCGTTTTGCCAGGGTGCTTTATCGCCGCCACTGAAGCAGTCTTGAATCCAGTCTTGAGCAATTATTTGTTTGTTGCCGACCCGCCCTCGATTCAACATCATTTCGCCGAAGCGTAGTAAGTCACGAGGCAAAGTGCAGATGCCACCCGCACTGCGTGCGGCACCCTTTTGGTCAACGGTGATGTAGGCATCCATTTCTGTTTGCAGTGGTTGCCAGATTAAATTTGACAATAAACTGGCAATGGTTTGCCCGCTAATGCGCTCTAATACCCAGCCGAGTAAATCAGTATTGGGCGATTGATATTCGTATCGAAAACCATGCGAATTAGGCCCACTATTCAGCGACAATAGGAAGTCATGCAAACCTGAGCTTGACTGGTTATTGTTAATTGGATTCCAGCCAGTCGATGCCCAATAGTCAGCTACTTTGTTCGATGGATTTGCCGTGAAGTCTTCAAAGTCTAGGCTGGTTGTCATATCCAGTAATTGTTGGATAGTGCATTCGGAAAAACCACTTTGTTTTACCTCCGGTAAGTAGCTCACGACTTTTTTTGTTACATCTAGCTGGCCGCTTTCTACAAAAACCCCCGTCAGTGTGCCGATGATCGATTTGCTAATCGAAAATAAAATGTGTGGGTTGTGAGCGGCACTGTCGTGCGAATACCATTCATGCACTAACTTGCCCTGTTGTGATATGAGCAAGGAACTACCATTGGATGCTTCGCATAGCTGGGGCAGTGTCCAGGGTGTCTTGTCTGATGCTAATGTTGATCCTTCAAACTGAATAGAATTAATCAAGGGATTGCTATTCAATTGCAGCGCTGTGGATGACTTTCCGGCCGCTATATTCTCGGTGGGTAGTAGTTCACGAATATGCTGAAAACTCCATTCACTGAGTGGTGACTGTCTCCAGTTGGCGAGGCTGAGCTGATTCGGTCGTTTGACTGCAGATTTCATTATTCAAGTTCAGAAATGATTTTGTCGTTCGCTGAACTTAATGGCGTCTGACACATTTCGAGGTGTAATCGCCCGCCGCTAGTGTAGGGGTTGTCTTCTAATACGGACTCGTTGAGTTCGATACCTAATCCTGGTTCGGTTGGTGGAAGCATATAGCCTTGTTCCCAGACAAGTGGTTTTTTGACTATCGCATCGTGGAATTCAGTTTGAATGGTTTCTAGTATCAAAAAAGCTGGGCTGGAAAATGCAACATGAGCCGCTGCCGCATGAGCAATTGGGCCACAATAAATATGAGGTGCAATTTGCGCGTTATAAAGCTCGGCGATCATTGCTATTTTCTTGGTTTCCCAAATGCCGCCACTGCGCCCGATGTCTGGTTGTAAGATCGAAACCCCAGCTTGCAAGGCTTGATGAAATTCCATTTTGGTTGTTAATCTCTCGCCGGTTGCCACAGGAATAGAAGTCGATTTGGCTACCTTGCCGATGGCGTCCATCTGGTCTGGGGGGCAGGGCTCTTCAAACCATAAAGGATCATAGGGCTCGATTCGGCGTGCTAGTCGAATGGCGGATGATGTCGTCATTTGGCCGTGTGTGCCGAATAATATATCAGCCCGATCACCGATCGCTTCACGGATGCGTTTTATGTTATATTCGCAGCGAGATAATTCATGCATCGATAATTCTCGCCCGCCCTGAAAACTATAAGGACCAGCAGGGTCTTGTTTAACTGCGGTGAATCCCATTTCGACATATTCGAGTGCGCGTTCGGCTGCGGCATCGCCATCGTGGTAAACGTCGCCAGCTCCCTTATTTATCGCTACGCCTTGAGCGCGAGCAGAATTATTAGGATACAGGTAAGTATACGTGCGCAGGCGGGGGTGAAACTGTCCTCCTAACAATTGATAGACCGGTTGCTCATGGGCCTTGCCCAGAATATCCCAAATTGCAATTTCGATGCCGCTGAAAACACCCATCATGCTGATATCGGGGCGCTGAGTAAATCCTGCCGAATAGACGCGTCGGAATAATGTCTCGATGTGATGCGGGTCTTCACCCACAATAAAGCGCTCGAAAGTATCTTCTACCATGGCGCAGGCGATATCGCCCGAAACGGGAATGCCGTAACATTCACCAATACCTTCGATGCCATTGTCTGTGGTTATTTTTACAATAACCCAAAACGATCCGCCGATACCGGTAGGTGGTACGGTTACCCAGGTTTTAATATCCTTTAATTTCATATTGATTGGCCTATGTCATACGGACGTAATGTTGCTGTCATTCTAAATGAGAAAGGCAGCCCCTTTAATCTACCATAATATTGCTGTATTTGGCCGCACACCCCCTTAACTGCTTCTCGGAGTATCTTCCAATCCATAAATGAGTCTGAAGGTATGGCTTAT
>JBDNJA010000182.1:0-9656 GCA_041688005.1 Gammaproteobacteria bacterium | reverse complement strand
CTAGCCGTTCGAGGCCGTTTAAATAAATTACTCTCCAAACATTCTGGTCAATCGGAAGATGTTATAGGAAACGATACCGATCGTGATAATTTCATGAGTGCCGAAGAATCTGTAGAATATGGATTAATGGATAAAGTTTTATCGTCACGTGCCGATCCTGAAGAACAAGTCTAAAAAGTATTTTTTCAGTTGTGCTGACCAGTATGGTCTAATATCATCGAACGAATACTAATCGAACGAACATTAGGATTTAGCTTAGCACCAGATATCGGTTGTAATTATGAGTGACGAAAAGACAAACAATAAAGATGAAAAGCTGCTGTATTGCTCGTTTTGCGGCAAGAGCCAGCACGAAGTAAGAAAGCTAATTGCAGGGCCTTCGGTTTTCATCTGTGATGAATGCGTCGATCTTTGTAATGACATCATTCGAGAAGAAATTCAGGAAAAAAGTGACGATGCTGACGGCAAGTTGCCAATTCCACATGAAATATTCGATGTCCTAGACGAATATGTCATCGGCCAGAGCCGTGCGAAGAAAGTGCTCGCAGTTGCGGTTTACAACCATTATAAGCGCCTTGAAGTTGGTCACATCAAAGATGAGATCGAGCTATCTAAAAGTAATATCCTGTTGATTGGACCGACTGGTTCCGGTAAAACACTGCTAGCGGAAACACTCGCTCGTTTACTGAATGTGCCCTTCGCTATTGCGGATGCTACCACCCTCACTGAAGCTGGCTATGTCGGTGAAGACGTCGAAAACATCATTCAAAAATTATTGCAAAAGTGCGATTACGATGTCGAGAAGGCTCAGACTGGTATCGTCTATATTGACGAAATCGATAAAATTTCAAGAAAATCTGACAACCCATCGATCACCCGTGATGTGTCCGGCGAAGGCGTTCAACAAGCATTATTAAAACTCATCGAAGGCACGGTTGCCTCGGTACCACCCCAAGGTGGTAGAAAGCATCCGCAGCAAGAATTTTTGCAGGTAGACACCAGTAAGATTCTATTCATTTGTGGTGGCGCGTTTTCTGGCCTCGACAAAGTGATACTGAATCGATCTGAAAAAGGTGGCATCGGTTTTGGTGCTAGTCTTAAGAATGTAGAGAAAGAAAGGCTGTTTGGCGAAGTGATTAGTCAAGTAGAGCCAGAGGATTTGATCAAATACGGGTTAATTCCAGAATTTGTGGGCCGATTACCAGTGGTTGCTACGTTAGAAGAGCTGGATGAAGACGCTTTAATTAAAATTCTTACCGAACCAAAAAACGCCATCACCAAACAATATCAAAAAATGTTTGAAATCGAAGGCTGTGAGATCGAGTTTCGTAACGACTCATTGAGTGCGGTGGCGAAAAAAGCAATGGAAAGAAAAACCGGTGCTCGCGGGCTACGAACTATTCTTGAAAACACCCTGCTGGAGATTATGTACGATCTTCCGGCCATGGAAAATGTAAGCAAAGTTGTTGTAGATGCCGCTGTAATTGAAGGTAATGCACCACCTTATGTTATCTATGAAGGTGGTGAAATGAAACGAGTCGCTTCCGACGATTAAACAATCGATTACCTGATAAAATGTCCTTATTGTCAGGGTTGAAAAGGGCGTTATCAGACCCATATTAACTTGACACTTAAGTTTAGAGGCGTTTATGTCAGACATCGAAAATACCCAGCTTGCAGGACCAGAAAGTAACCAGTTAATTCCTGTTTTGCCGCTTCGCGATGTTGTTGTTTACCCACACATGGTGATTCCTCTATTTGTAGGGCGAGAAAAATCTATTCTCGCACTCGAAGCTGCTATGTCAGACAATAAAAAAATATTGTTACTGGCGCAAAAAAATGCCGAAGATGATGATCCCGCCGCTAAAGATTTATATCAAATAGGCACTCTCTCTACTATCTTACAAATGCTTAAATTACCTGACGGTACGATTAAAGTGCTGGTTGAGGGTGGCGATAGAGTTTTAGTTAAAAGTATCTTAGAAACAAATGAGTATTTCTCCGCATCCACTCAGATTTTAGAAAAGCCAGTTCTGGCGGAAGATCGCGAAGCAGAGGTACTGCAGCGTTCTGTCCTCAACTTATTCGATCAATACGTTAAGCTTAATAAAAAAGTGCCGCCCGAAATTCTAACGTCACTATCAGGCATCGATGATCCCAGTCGATTGGCCGATACAATCGCTGCTCACATGTCATTAAAGCTTGACGAAAAACAGGAGATTCTAGAAATTCAGAATCCTCGTGAACGCATCGAACACATCATGAGCAAGATCGAAGGCGAAATCGATTTAATGCAAATCGAGAAACGAATTCGTGGTCGCGTAAAACATCAGATGGAAAAAAGCCAGCGCGAATATTATTTGAATGAGCAAATGAAAGCGATTCAAAAAGAGCTGGGCGACATGGAAGATGTGCCCAACGAAGTGGATGATCTGCAAAATAAAATAGAAAAATCAGGCATGTCGAAAGACGCTAGAGAGAAAGCAGACTCTGAACTCAACAAATTAAAGATGATGTCACCCATGTCCGCCGAAGCGAGCGTGGTGAGAAATTATATTGACTGGTTAGTCTCAGTACCCTGGAAAAAGAAGTCGAAGATTCGTCGTGATCTGGCTCAGGCAGAGAAGGTACTAGAAGAAGATCACTATGGATTGGATAAGGTAAAAGAAAGAATTCTTGAATATCTCGCAGTTCAGCAACGTGTTAAAAAATTAAAAGGGCCGATCCTATGTTTGGTTGGACCGCCAGGTGTTGGTAAAACTTCAATTGGACGTTCTATCGCAAGAGCCACTAATAGAAAATTTTCACGCATGTCTCTGGGTGGTGTACGAGATGAATCCGAAATAAGAGGACATCGACGAACTTACATCGGTTCAATGCCGGGCAAAATCATTCAAAATCTATCCAAGGTTAAAGTCAGAAACCCTCTGTTTCTACTCGATGAAATTGACAAAATGGCAATGGATTTTCGTGGTGACCCAGCTTCCGCTTTATTGGAAGTATTAGACCCTGAACAAAACAACACATTTGCAGATCATTATCTCGAAGTTGATTTTGACCTGTCGGATGTCATGTTTGTCGCGACGTCGAACAGTATGAATATCCCTGGCCCATTATTAGATCGAATGGAAGTTATACGAATCCCTGGTTACACCGAAGACGAAAAGCTTAATATCGCGATGAAATATCTGGTGCCAAAACAGATAAAGGAAAATGGATTAAAGGAAAACGAAATTGTCATTAAGGAAAAGGCAGTTTTGGAAATTATTCAGCGCTATACGCGTGAAGCTGGTGTCCGAAGTCTCGAGCGAGAATTATCAAAAATTTGTCGCAAAGTAGTTAAGAATCTATTGCTTGAACCAACAGACAAAAAGCTAACGGTTGATACTAAGAATATTGAAAAATATTTGGGTGTAAAACGTTTCCGTTTTGGCTCCGCTGAAGAAAAAGATCAGATAGGCCAGGTAACAGGATTGGCCTGGACGGAAGTAGGTGGGGAGTTGCTGACTATCGAATCTGCTGTTGTCGATGGCAAAGGCAAATTTGTTCAGACTGGGCAACTGGGTGATGTCATGAAAGAGTCAATTCAGGCAGCGCTAACGGTGGTCCGTAGTCGTGCACGCGTACTCGGTATTAATCCTGAATTTAACGAAAAAAAGGATATTCATATTCACGTACCGGAAGGCGCGACACCCAAAGATGGGCCAAGTGCGGGCGTCGGCATGTGTACTGCACTGGTATCCGCTTTAACTTGCATTCCAGTAAAGGCCAATGTCGCTATGACTGGGGAAATTACGCTGCGTGGTGAAATACTGCCCATTGGTGGTTTAAAGGAAAAACTGTTGGCTGCGCATCGTGGTGGAATTACGACTGTGCTAATTCCAGAAGAAAATGAAAAAGACTTGGCTGAAATTCCGAAAAATATTATAGCAAATATAAAAATCATTCCAGTTAGATGGATTGATGAAGTGCTTGAAGTTGCATTGGAGCATCAACCTACACCAATTGAAGAATCATTAGTTTCGACTAGCGAGCCTTCAAAAGTTAAGAGTGAAGAGAAAAAGTCTTCGGGTGCCAGGGCGCATTGAGTCAGTAACTGATAATATCATGAATATTTTGGTTATTTTCTTTATTTAGGTTGACCCTAAAGCTCGCTATTGGTTTAATTCACACCTCTGGGAGAGTTGATTAGGATGATCGATTCCGTACATCAGTAGCAAAGAAATCAAGCAAGGAAAATAAATAAAAACTTGACTTTCTGTGAGCTGCCCGGAAACGGAGGAAGGTCATTTAACTTTAACCAAATGGGAAAAATAATGAATAAATCAGAACTAATTGACGCAGTTGCCGGTGCCGCAGATTTAAGCAAAGCAGATTCAGCTCGCGCAGTAGATGGTGTTATTGCAGCGCTAACAGAAGCGCTTAAATCTGGCGACCAAGTCACTGTTGTAGGCTTCGGAACATTCCTCGTTCGTCAGCGTGAAGCACGTGCTGGACGTAACCCACGAACGGGTGAAACCATCCAAATTAAGGCGTCGAAAGTGCCTGCATTTAAGGCTGGTAAAGCTTTAAAAGACGCAGTAAACTAGCGCTCCTTTAGTGACCAGGGTGCTTAGCTCAGCTGGGAGAGCATCGCCCTTACAAGGCGAGGGTCGGGGGTTCGATCCCCTCAGCACCCACCAATAAATGGAGTGGTAGTTCAGTTGGTTAGAATACCGGCCTGTCACGCCGGGGGTCGCGGGTTCGAGTCCCGTCCACTCCGCCAACTTAAAAAGCGCCCTTTATAGGGCGTTTTTTTTAATTTAAAATGTCCGCCCAACAAAGCGAAAAATTATCATGTTGCAAGCGATTAGAGATAAGACCACTGGCTGGATAGCCTACCTCATAGTTTTTTTAATTTGCGTTCCATTTGCATTATGGGGCGTTAATTCGTACCTAGGTGGTGGAGAAGCAATCCCATCGGCAACAGTCGGTGGTCAAGCTATTTCTAAACAGAATTTAGAGACTGCTTATGCCAATTATCGTCGACAATTAGAGCAAGCATTTGGTGGCTCTATTCCTGATTACTTCGCTAGTGAAGGCGTTTTGAAAGAGCAGGTATTAACGCAATTAATTGAGCAGTCAGCACTCAGCCAATACGCAAATAAAAAATATTATCGTATCGGTGATGTCGAACTAAATAAGCTTATCCGTTCTATCGAAGCATTCCATACAGATGGAAAATTTAACCCCAGTATCTATCAATCTCAAGTGGCTTCCCTGGGCTATTCGACTGCGGGCTTTGAGCAAGAGTTTAGGCGTAGTCAATCGATAGAGCAGTTACAGACTGGGATTAATTCTACTGCCTTCACTGTTGGTTCTATTAAGAAACAACTGACTAGTCTAGAAAACCAAACGCGTAAACTTCGAGTGCTAGTTCGACCAACCCAAAATGAAAAAATAGAAATAAGCAAAGTAGAAATCGAACAATATTACGATCAAAATAGACCCCACTTTATGACGACAGAGCAACTTCGAATTGATTACATCGAGTTGAGTCTAGATGGTATTAAGGCTTCGTTAGAGGTAACAGACGAGCAGTTATTTGATCGATATGAACAATTTAAAAGTGCGTATAGTACCCCAGAATACCGAGCAGCCAGTCATATCTTACTGACGCTTGATGCTGAAGCATCGGATGAAGATAGTGCTGCGATACGTCTGAAACTGATAGGGCTTCGAGATCAAATAATACAGGGTGGGAATTTTAGTGATGTTGCTAAACAGAGTTCCGAAGACCCCGGTTCAGCGCCAAGTGGTGGTAGTCTGGGAGAGATTGAACGAGGGATGATGGTTAAGCCATTCGAAGATGCGTTATTTGAAATGGCAGCAGGTGACTTGAGTGAGCCGGTGAAAACCTCTTTTGGGTGGCATCTGATCCGACTCGACGAAGTAGTCGGTGGTGAAACTAAACCTTTCGACGCAGTTAAATCAGAACTGGTTGACGAAATACGGACCGAACTTGCCGAAGGTAAGATTTTCGATTTATCGGAAAGCCTTGCAAACCTAGCCTATGAGCAGTCAGATTCATTAGTGCCGGCAGCGGAAGAGCTTGGCTTGCAGCTACAAACTTCTGATTGGTTTGATGTTAGTTCTGGTCAGGGCATTGCTACCGAAGCAAAGATAAGAACTGCCGCCTTTTCTGATGAAGTGTTAGCGCAAGCGCTTAATAGTGAGGTGATTGAATTGTCGGATAATCGTGTTGTTTTTCTTCGTGTGAATGAACACAAACCTGCAGCACAAAAAGGAATCACTGAAGTATCTGAACAGATTGACGCGATTATTCGTCAGAGAAAAGGACGTGAAAAAAGTCAAGAGGTTGGCAAGCAGGCATTGGCTGCCTTGTCGAGTGGCCAATCCCTAGATGATATTGCAGGAGATTGGGGCGCCTCTATTGTTGATAGTGGTTTTGTTGCCAGAGATACTAACCAGCTGGATAATGAACTAGTCCGACTAGCATTTTCAATGGAAAAGCCTGATAGTGTTCAACAGTATGAAGGTTTTTCACACTCCGATGGGCGCTATTCTATTGTTGAATTATCAGCGGTATTGGCAAATGATTCTGATCAAGATGCTGATAAAGTGAAAGCATTAACTGCTTCGCAAGCCGCAGCTGAATATCAAGCAGTTCTAAAGCTATTGGCTACCCGAGCTGAGGTAGTTAGAACGTCACTCGGCGATTTGCAGTAAATTAGTTGGTGGCTTGTTTTTCAGGCTAGACATAACTCTCCATTAAATGCAAAACTAGCATAGCGTTATTATACTAGTTTCGCATATCTGCTGTAAAAACCTCACCATACGTGCTTTATTAAGTCTAGCTCGATTATTGTCGTCAAAATAGATCAACTTGAATAACGCAGTAGGTGAATTGTCTGAGTGGTTAAGAGAGCTGTTATTTGATTGCTCTTTCTTCAGGCACAACTGAATTAGAAGTCCTTATCAGAGTGTTTGCTAAAGTCGTATCTTATATTTCGGTTGCGAATAGTGTATCTGGAAATATCATTTATTGACCTAATTTCTCTAGGCTATAGTACACATTAGTTTTAATAAGACTCATAGGTAAAAAATGTACGCATATAGCCAGGTAGATCAGGCGTTGGTGGATGAGCGAGTTAGCCAGTTTCGTGATCAAACAGCTCGCTTTCTTGCCGGAAAGCTTGATGAGGCAGTTTTCAAGCAATTACGTTTACGAAACGGGTTATATATACAGCGACATGCACCCATGTTGCGCGTGGCAGTGCCCTATGGTGTATTAGATTCGTCCCAAATGCGGACCTTAGCCAATATAGCTCGTACCTACGATAAAGGTTATGCCCACGTCACCACAAGGCAGAATTTCCAGTTTAACTGGCCCACGATCGAGAGTGTGCCCGATATTCTAGCGGACCTCGCCAAGGTACAGATGCATGCCATCCAAACCAGTGGTAACTGTATTCGCAATGTGACATCCGATCCATTGGCAGGCGCTGCGGCTGACGAAGTAGAAGACCCTCGAGTTTGGTGTGAACTGATTCGACAGTGGTCTACTTTACACCCGGAGTTTTCTTTCCTACCTCGGAAATTTAAGTTCGCTGTCACTGGGTCAAACGAAGATAGGGTTGCGTCACAGGTACATGATATTGGCCTTCAAGTCTTGCGCAATGATGCCGGCGAAGTTGGTTTTAAAGTGTATGTTGGTGGTGGTATGGGGCGCACACCTGTTATTGGTAAAGTGATCAGAGAATTTTTACCCCGAACCGATTTTCTTAGTTATTTAGATTCTATTTTACGTGTCTATAATCTCTATGGCAGACGAGACAATATATATAAAGCTCGTATTAAGATTTTGGTGAATGCCATCGGTATCGATAAGTTTCGTGACATGGTCGAAGAAGAATGGACGCAGGTTCGTGATTCAGATTTGAAGCTCAGTGATTCGCGAATTCAGAAAGTGACAGACGCCTTTAATTTTATCCAGTATCAGGCTCTACCAGCAACTAATAAAAGCCACGAACTTGAGCTATCTAGCAACCCCGTATTCGCATCTTGGTATAAGCAAAATACTAAAGCTCATAAGAAGTCTGGCTATCGGATTGTTTACGTTTCACTCAAGGGTCATGGACAAGCGCCAGGAGACGTGACTGATTTACAAATGGATGGTATAGCCGATCTTGCCGATCGATATAGTATGGGCGAAATCCGTACTACCTACTCGCAAAATATGGTGTTAGCTCATGTCGAACAAAGTAAGTTATCCTCACTGTGGCGTGAACTGAATAAACTGACATTGGCTACACCGAATATTGGCACGGTCACCGATGTGATTTGCTGCCCTGGTTTCGATTTTTGTAGCTTGGCTAACGCGACTTCAATTGATGTGTCAGATGACATCATGGCGCGATTCGAAAAACTAGATCGGCTGTACGATGTTGGCGAATTGAATATAAAAATTTCGGGTTGTGTGAATGCCTGTGGGCACCATCATGTAGGGCATATCGGTTTGCTTGGTGTCGATAAAAAAGGTGAAGACTGGTACCAGATAACTCTCGGTGGCTCTGCATCTAATCACACTGCGCTGGGCAAAGTCCTTGGGCCAGCGGTAGAGAAAAGTAAGATAGGCGATGCCGTTGAGACCATCATTGACGTCTACCTTGAATTCCGCGAAGAACCCAAGGAACATTTTCTACAGACACTCGCACGTGTTGGACTTAGTCCATTTAAGGAGCAAGTTTATGCCGATAGTCATTAATAATCATCAAGTTATTGATGATGAATGGTTAGATTTAACGACTGAAGGTAATAGTTTCGATAACGGTTCCAAAGTCATTGTCGGTTTAGATCGACTCAAAAATGAGTTTGACCAACTAAAAACCAAATCGCAAGCACTCGCGGTGATGCTGAGTGAGACTGATTCGGTCGATGATATTTTGCCTTTTCTGGATGATTTACAGATGGTCGTTTTACGTTTTACGGCGTTTGCCGATGGTCGCGCCTTTAGCCAATCAAGACTACTCAGAGATCGCCATGGCTATGAGGGGCAGATAAGAGCCGTGGGTGATGTGATTCGAGATCAATTGTCTTTTATGCAGCGGTGTGGGTTTAGTCAGTTTCAGCTGGCAGAGACCGAGGACGTTAATCAGGCTATTCATGCGTTTAGTGATTTCTCGAGTAGTTATCAGCCAGAGTTAGTGCAGGTTAACAATCGTTGTTAGTCATCGAATAACCGGGATAACACATCTAGTTTGAAGGGACGACCTCGTTCGTTGAGCGAGGTGCCTATGATTTTCGCCTTTAACATCTGCTTAGAATCTGCTATCCGATAGATATCCTGCAAGAACTCGAAACGCACTTTTGATATCTGCTGTATATTGCTACAAACTTCGAAGCTGTCGCCACTTTTTAGAGAATCTCTATAGTCTAGTTCGGCTCTAATCACGACCAGATTAATTTTGTTGGTCGCCATTTCAGCAAAATTAATGCCCTTAGATAATAAGAACTCGTGCCGAGCGTGTTCCAGGTAGTTCTGGTATACGCCGTTGTTGACCACGCCCTGCATATCGCATTCGTAATCCCTGACTTTAAATTTAAGATGGTGTGTGTAGTTCATATTGTTTATTTTATATTGTTTATTTCAATTT
>JBDNJA010000020.1:0-10690 GCA_041688005.1 Gammaproteobacteria bacterium | reverse complement strand
TGCCGCCTCGCCAATCGCAATCGCATCGTTATGATCACTTTTGTTGCCGCGGACAAACGGTGCGACGTGTTGTGCGGGAATCAATTTCACTTGATGACCCATGGTCTCGAAACACCGGCCCCAATAGTGGCTGGAATAACAGAAAGAAAGGGGACGCTACCCTTTAGGTGAAAAATTCATTTTCAATTTAAGCCGCCTTAACACTCAAATTGATAGACAAACCAGCTTTAGTGGCAATATTCACGAGCTTATCCAGGCTGAATTTGTCAATCTTACCTTTTAGTAAATCGTTAAGCCGTGGTTGCGTTAATCCCAATTGTTTAGCAATGACGGTTTGAGTCTCACTTTGTGCTTTGGCGTACTTCTCAATAGCCATCATGACCACTGAGCGAAGTTTCATGTTTTCTGCGTCTTCTGGGGAATCGCTGATTGCATCCCAGGCGCTGTTGTATGTGTCAGTCATTGATACCTCGAAAATTTCTCTTAGCTATATTAATCTCGTCCTGTGGCGTTTTTTGTTGCTTCTTCTGAAATGCGTTTAACACATATACCGTGTCAGCAAATTTAGCAACGTATATCACCCTATAGGCGCCGTCTTCCGTGCGAATTCTAATTTCTTTGACACCCCGTCCAACTGTCTTCATAGGCTTCCAGTCGGCAGGATCTTCACCACGCTGGATTTTGTCTAACTGATATCCTGCTTGTTGGCGGGCATCAACCGGAAATTCACGAAGCCTGCCTAGTGAGTTACCTTTGAATTTCAGTTGTTTCATGTATGAGATTATATCAGAGTCGATATAAATAATACGAATTTTTATATACTTGATTTGCGCTACACTTTCTCCTTTATAAGGCCTTTGCCGGAAGGCGCTTCGCTTTGCCTACAGGGATGAACCGTGGCCTAGGCCGGCAGACTATTTTCCACGGGGATGATGATTATCAAAACTTCCTAACCTGCCTTGAAGAAGCGAGCGAACGGTTCAAGCTTGAGGTAATTGCTTATTGCTTGATGGGGAATCACTACCACCTTTTTGTGAAAACACCACTTGGGAATTTAGATCGGTGCATGCGACATGTGAACGGACTGTATACTCAGCGCTACAATAGGCTTAAAAAGACAGATGGCCCATTATTTAGAGGGCGATACAAAGCAATATTAGTAGAAGCTGATGCTTACGGCTTACATCTGAGTCGCTATATTCATCGCAATCCGGTTGACATGAAACGTCCACTTGTTAAGAAGCTGGAAGATTACCGCTGGTCTAGTTACCCTTGTTACATCAATCAAACAGAGGCCCCGAGTTGGTTGCACCGTGGTTTGGTGTACGACCTATTAGGTGCGAAACAACGTTATAAGGCGTACGATCAGTATGTGAATCAAGGGTTAGATGAAGAAACTGAACGTTTTTACAGCAAGGGAAACCAAACTGCTATTCTGGGTGGGGACAGTTACGTTCAGTTAGTTAAGTCTGAGCATGAAGAACACAAGCAATTAATTGATCAACATCAGGGAAACTATCCAAGGATTAATACCATCATTGAAGCTGTGGCAAATGAGTTTTGTATGGAAGTAAAAGAACTAACAAAATCTCGACGAGGCCGTGGCAGTGAGAATATACCCCGATGGGTTGCGCTATATTGGTGTCGCGAGTTAAGTCAGACTACGCTTAAAGTTATTGCGGGTGAGTTTGGAATAGCGCACATCTCTGGCGTGAGTAGAGCGGTGTATAAACTGAAGTTAATACTGGATTCCGATGCCGATATTAAGGCTTCATTAAAGGTATTATATCAACAATTGACCCCTTAATATTAGACCCCTTAATATTAATGCCCGAGTGTCGATGGCATGATTAGCGCCGCCAGAAACGGGCTGGGCACAGGGCCAGTCAATAACGATATGCTAGAGCAACGCTCGCTGAGCCGATATAACGGGGGGTAATCGAGGGCTCATCATTGATCGTAAAAATCTACCTCAACCACCTCCGATACAACACGTAGCGCGTTTTTCTTCGGGCCTTGCCACCAGGCAAATGACCAAGTTACTTGAGTTGATAAAGACAGAATTACTGTCGCATGAGGAGTTATTGACAACCATTATTCGTCGTTTAAAATGGCGTTAGTGTGCTTACAAATATAGGACGATGGATGAAGCCTACCTATAGTTTTGCTTATTCAAGCTCAGGTGCCTGAAAAAAACACGGCGACGCTAGTGGCGTGGAAATTAAGCGGCTACTCGGTGCCAATGACCAACTAATGGAGTTGTATAGATTCTTACCTAATACCCTATTCCCAGATCACCAGCACAATGGACCTGAGTTTGTCTATTTACTAGAAGGAAGCGCCAGAGTTGATGGCAAATGGATCCAGGCTGGGTGGCTAGTGTAGCCGAAACTGGCACTTTTGATAAAGAGTCTCTAAGTGGGGATGCCGGTTGTGTACTCTTAACCGTCTATACGATTGGTTCAAAATATGTCCAGTAATGCGCAAACATAGAAGCCCACCCAAAACATCCTAGTTGGATCACTCGCCAAGTAATTCAATCTGGTGGTATAATTGATAGAAAATGCACAATAGTCACCATACAAGTCAACCCAGTTGGCGCCTAAGGCGCACTTGGTGTATGTGTATTTATCGAAAACTTTTCGCTTTATATTCGAACCGGTGAATTCGGATATAATTTTTATACTTCACCAACAATAAATGAGTAAAGAAAATGAGTAAAGGTACAGTTAAATGGTTCAACGCCGATAAAGGTTTCGGTTTTATTACACCTGAAGATGGTGGTAAGGATCTGTTTGTTCATCATTCAGAAATTCAAGCGGGCGGCGAGTACGCAACCTTGAATGATGGCCAGGCCGTTGAGTTCGAAGTTGGTCAAGGTCAAAAAGGGCCGTGCGCCAATAAAGTTGTTGCTGTTTAAGCGGCGACACATACCAAATCAAGAAGCGGATGGCTACGCCTCCGCTTCTTGACGCGTTAGGGTTCTTTCCTAAGATTGTATCAATAATACAATTTGTAAGTACTTTAGGGCAGCTCTAAAAATAGTAATTTTTCTGTGACTGTTTTTCGCACCTCGATAATTGCACCTGCGTTATTCTCAGTCTCTGTTCTCGACTCGACCCTATCGCTTACATCCATGTAAGCGTACTTACGAGCTCCTGCCCTAATGCATTGTTCTAATTTGTTACATCTCTGTAACGATGCACCAACAGTATGCGCATTAGGCGCCAACAGTAGGGACCACAAGTCCATGGCTGCAATCGTGGGAAAAATGTATTTTTAGAGATACTTTGGTGTTAGTCAAAGTAGGAGAAAAAACAGCGGGTATTGTCAATATAGGTGGAGGCAGAGAGGCGTTACTAAATCCGATCCAAGCTGAGCGCGGATACTAGAGGCCTGTCCTCCCGAAGGCTTTATCACAGTAGCTTACGGACCAATAATATCCCTATCGCGACACTCGGTCCAACGCCGAAGGCGAACATGAATGTACCGATACCCACCACACCACCTAGATACCAGCCTATAGAAACAACCATGATTTCTAGCGCGATGCGAATACTCGCGATGGGAAAATTTGTTTTGATTTGCAGCCCCGTCATCAACCCGTCTCTAGGGCCAGCACCCAGGTTGGCAGTAAGATAAATACCAGATCCAATACCGATCACTAGTACGCCGCTAACAACCTGAACCAGTTGCCAGACCAACGTCTGCGGGTTGGGTAGTAAATGCAGCGAAAAGTCGATCATAAAGGCGATAATCAGTGCGTTTAAAATGGTCCCTATGCCAGGCTTTTGGCGTAATGGTATCCACATGAATAAGACACTAAAACTCACTATCATCGTAGAGAACCCAACACTCCAGTTTGTTTTACTAGAGATGCCTTGCGCCAGTACCGTCCAGGGGCTGACACCAGCACCACTCGCAATCAGTATCGCCTCACCCAAGCCAAACAACACCAAGCCTAAGTTCAAATAGAAAAAGGTAAGCAGTTTAGGGCGAAGATTGAAAGGTGTCGGTGAACTCCATTCTAATCGTGGTATCGATTTAACTTTGAAAATTTTCAACATGTACTGTTATTCCTTAAAACCATCATATGAATCCTACCTAGATAATTCAAATTAATAACCTGACAGCACTAACGGCAAGTACCATCTGAATACCGACCGCAAAACCTTCGGTAGAAACCATGTGTAAAAAATAGCACCTGAGTAGTAATGCGAAAACCGCGACAATAGCCAGGCTAACCATCGGTCACAGCAATGGCATGGCAACAAATACAATATAGATGAGTTCCAAGCTAAGTTATCACATTAGATTATGTGTCATCCGGTTAAACGAAAATGCGGGATTATACGCATAAGCACCAAAACAAATAGGCTGTTTCGAGAGTGAAAGGTGGTCAGGTCGAACTTGATTATGATTTCTTCTTTGCTCTGGGGTGAGCCGAATCATAAACCTTCGCCAGATGCTGGAAGTCGAGGTGGGTATAAATTTGGGTAGTGCTTATATTGGCATGACCCAATAGCTCTTGTACGGAACGCAGGTCACCACTGGATTCAAGCAGGTGAGTAGCGAAGGAGTGGCGCAGTGTGTGGGGTGACAGCGGTTGATTGAGGGTTCGTGTTTTTGATAGCACATTGAGTCGCGCCTGAACATTGCGGTGTGATATCCGCCTTCCGAGCTTACTCAGGAACAATGCCTGGTCGGTATTGGCCCGAACAAAGCCTGGACGAATTTTTAACCAGCGCTTTATTGCAGTGATCGCTTTTGAGCCAACCGGCAGGTAACGTGTTTTGTTACCTTTACCGATGACGATAAGCTGCTTTTGATTGAGATCGATGTCATGGATGTCGATGTTAACTAGTTCAGCGAGGCGTAAACCGGATGAATAAATGAGTTCAAATATTGCCAGGTCCCGAATGGTTAAATCACTGTCGGTTTCGTTGTTATGCAAGAGTTGACCGACTTGTTCGGCATCGCAGGTTTTTGGGAGTAAGTGGTCTGGCTTTGGCGCACTGACGTCTTTTGCCGGGTTACTCTTCACCACGCTTTCGCGTATTAAGTATTGATATAGCCCCCTAATTGAAGATAGCTCGCGCTGGATCGAACTGCTTTTGAGTCCATTTCGAAAACGATGAGCGGCGTAACCACTGACTTGTACAAAGTCGACTTTAGACCATTGAGTGATGTTATGGTCTTGCAAATAGCGTGAAAAGTTATCGAGGTCGCGGCGGTAATTTTTACAGGTGTGAGGAGAGTAGTATTTTTCGCTACGCAATACCTGGATATAAGAATCCAGATATTGTGATTGTCGTCCTTTCATGCGATTCGGTTGTTAGCCCGCCAACAGTCCTTGCAGGCGGGCACTGACCAATTCACCGAGTTGCTGCAGAAAAATGGTGCCCATTTTCTTAGTGAATTGCTCTTTGTTGGTGCTTCCAAGGCAGAGCAAACCAAGATCAGACGCATGATAGAGCGGGATTATAGCGCAGGACTCTACATTTAAATCGGCACCGAACAATGCTGCAATGATACTTTCTTTCTGTTGTCCGCAGATCGGCTTTCGGCCAGAAACCCAAGGTGTTGCGATATCGACGATGCCGCTGTTTTCATCGAGATAATGGCTGTTGAGGCGTTTTTTTCTATCATTAATGGTCGGTAAAAATTTAAAGCGAACATAATCGGTATAGAAAAATGTTTGCACTTGATCCTGAACCAGCGATAAAACATCGTGCAGTTGATCGCTGCTCATTAGCTCGAGCGAAAGACGATGAAAGCGTTGATTAAGCTCTTCATTCTCACGGGCGATGTTCACCAGCTCATCCATGTTCTGTTTGATACTCCGGTTTTTTTCGCGCAGCATGGTAAGTTGCCGCTCAACCAGTGAAGTAGCGCCACGAGTTTGATGAGGAATCGTCATGCCAGTAAAAATATCAGGATAGGACATCAATGTCTCTGGGTACTTTTGTAAATAATTGATGACTCGCAATTCTTCCGATTGATCTGATTTGGCTTTTGCTTGGGGCATTCGTTTTACTCTTAAGTTGGCGCTAGTATGAGTGCAGGTCGGCAATTTCGCCTTGAAATACCATCGCGGTTTCACCAGTCATCATAACGGGATTTCCTTCTCCCTGCCATTCTAGTTGAAGCTTACCACCGGTGAGTTGAGCGGTGGTCTCAGTATCCAAAATACCGAGTTGGACGCCAGCGGCCATCGCAGCACAGGCACCACTGCCGCAAGCTTTGGTTTCACCAACACCTCGCTCAAAAACACGTAGGCTAATATTTTTGCGATCTACAATTTGCATGAACCCGACATTTACCCGTTCGGGAAAAAAAGAATGCGACTCAAGTATTGGACCGAGGGTTTCCAGATTACATTGATTGACGTCATCGACGACGATAACCATATGCGGATTACCAATGGCAAGTGAACTGAACTGAATGGTTTCCTGGATGGAATGCTCGTCGAGATCAATGCGGTATTGCTCGCAACGTGCAGGCGTGTTGAGTGGAATCTGTTTTGGATCGAAAGTTGGCGTACCCATATTAACGCGCACTCGGCTGACATCTATCATTTCTAATTGCAGCAAACCCGCATTGGTTTCAACCGAAATTAAATCAGCATCACTGAGATTTTGCTCGCGAACGAAACGCGCGAAGCAGCGGACGCCATTGCCACATTGAGAGACTTCGCCGCCATCGGCATTGAAAATGCGATATTTGAAGTCAGCCTGGTCCGATTGGGCTTTTTCTACTACCAGCATTTGGTCGAAACCAATGCCCAGGCGTCGATCGGCCAGGCATTTAATTCTGACGCTATCTAGCTCGAAGTGTTGATTGATTGCATCGATAACAACAAAGTCATTGCCGAGGCCATGCATTTTGGTGAATTTGAGGTTCATAAGGCTGACGCTATTCCGGCAATAACGATTCGCCACGCACTTGATCATCGAAGGTTTCGCGTTGGCGAATGCAATAGTGCTGATCACCATCGACCATCACTTCGGCGGCACGATTGCGCGTATTGTAATTGGATGTCATCGCAAAGCCATAAGCCCCCGAGGAGCGAACGGCTAGTAAGTCGTTTTGTGCTAGCTTCATCATTCGATTCTTGCCCAGAAAATCCCCTGTCTCACAAATAGCGCCGACAATATCGTATTCAAGTTCTGTTTCGGTGCTGCCCAGTTGAACGGGGATAATGTCCTGCCAGGCGCTGTAAAGAGCAGGCCGGATCAAATCGTTCATTGCGGCATCGGCGATGGCAAAGTTCTTCTCGTTAGACAGCTTGAGGTAATTAACCTGACTCACTAAAATGCCGGCATTACCGGCGATGGCGCGGCCTGGTTCGACCACAATAGTGCCTTCAAAACTAGATAGCTGTTCGCGCAAAGCGGCAGCCCAATCACTGGGCAACGGCGGTGTTTCGTTTTGATAACGAATGCCCAAGCCACCGCCAAGATCCATATGGTGAATGTTCAAACCTTGTCGGTTTAAACTATTGACTAAAGCGAGCAGGCGGGTGAGCGCATCGATAAAAGGTGACAACTCGGTCAGCTGCGACCCAATATGGCAGTCGATGCCGATAACATCAATATTCGATAGTTGCTTCGCCTTCAGATAAATTCGCTCGGCGTCACCAAACGCAATGCCAAATTTATTTTCTTTTAATCCAGTGGAAATATAAGGATGGGTTTTTGCATCAACATCGGGATTAACTCGAAACGACACGGCCGCAGTCATATGCTTGTCAGCCGCTACCTGGTTGAGCAAATCAAGTTCCTGTTCAGACTCGACATTAAAACAATGAATATCCGTATCCAGTGCCAGTGCCATTTCATGTGCCTGCTTGCCCACACCGGAGAATACGATCTTGGATGGATTGCCACCGGCTCGTAATACGCGTTGCAATTCACCGCTGGAGACAATATCGAAACCAGATCCAAGGCGAGCCAGCACGTTTAATACGGCAATATTCGAATTGGCTTTAACCGCATAACAAACGAGATGTTCACGCCCTGCTAAAGCATCATCAAAGGCATGCCAATGGCGTTCCAGTGTTGCTCGGGAATAAACATACAATGGCGTGCCGTAGGTTTCGGCTAGTGTGCTAATGGCGACATCTTCACAGTAGAGTGAGTTGTCTTTGTAATTAAAATGATCCAAAATAGTGTCTCTTCAGTATTTCCAAGTAGTATTTCTAAGTCGCTTTTTTACTAGTAGTCCGAGCTTTGACGTTCAGTCTTTTTTTCGTCATCTGGCGAGGTCAATGGACCTTTATAACCGCAACCGGAGAGGCCAATGAGTAGCGCTAGACTCAACAATAATACGATAGGTTTGAGCTTCATGGTTACAGCCGCCATCAAAGCATCGATTATGTTGGGGAGTGGAGTAAGAGACAAGCTGAAACTTGCAATTAGACTGAGATCTGGCCGCGATTTGGTAGTCTAGGGTTAGTTTGTCTCGATTAGGCATGTATAAACTTCAATCGGGCATGAATAAATACCATTGCGGCGCAACCGAATCGAAATAGTCTGATGTGTTATTGTATCGTTGGCGATTTACGAGAAAAGACACGCTGTAAAACTGCCATAGAAATGGCAGTCCAACGTTTTGATGAAAATTGTTACATAACAGCTGACACTAAAATCAAACTCTCGAGAGAACAGAATTATGAGTAGCAGTTTCCACTACGCCTTCACGGTCAACGATCTTGAAAAGTACGCGTCGTTTTTATGGTGACCTGTTAAACAGTGCCGAAGGAAGATCAACCGATAGTTGGGTTGATTTTGATCTTTTTGGAAATCAAATATCGGCGCATATCGGTGAGTCCAAACGACTCAATTACTGTGGTGATGTTGATGGTGTATTTGTACCGATTCCACACTTTGGCTGTATCTTAGAATAAAGGCCAGTTTGATCAAATTCAGAAAAGTTTTGAGCTAGCCAATATTACATTCATCGTTAAACCCAAAAACGTTATGAAGGAAAAAGTGGGCAACAAGTTACGATGTTTGTGCTGGATTTTAGTGGTAATCCATTGGAGTTTAAATCGTATACTGATGCTTCTGAGGCGTTCGCCAAATAGCAAGCTAGAACTCAGGCGCACTTATAGCATTTTTTCGAATTTGCTTTTAGATCAATGGAAAGAATGCCGATAGTGTTAGCCCTACTGCCGAGCCTCGCCCCCGGAACTGACTAATACTTCAATCGGTAGCGTTTCTGGATTCGTGTTTTACCTTTGTAGTCTGCGTTTCAGGCACAGGGGTTTCGAAATCTTCGTCGCTATTCCCGACACCACCATTAAGACTTGATGAACCTGATACGCCTACATTTTCTCCCATAAATGGTTAGGCATGTTTGACTATGATTTCTGCAGGGGTATCTGGCACTTTGTCCGATTCGTTAATCGCATGACTGGTGGGCATCGGAAACGTTGGTTTCACTACCAATAGCGATCGATACTCTACCCTGATGCTGTTCCAGCAGGCTGTTCAAAGCCTTGCTGTCGCCCAGGCTTTGAGCACCTTCCACTAGATGCTGATAAACCTTGACATAGTCTTGCGTCAAATCGTTTACCAACTCCGACGGTTTATCAAAGTGTTGATTGACGGTTGCCTTTTATTCGTCTAACTCGCTCTTCGTCGAGTCTAGTTCGGATTGGACTTTATCTATCTGATTGTTCGATGACGACAACAACCGATAAGCCAGTGCACCAATCATTACGCCGACAAGCAACGCAATAATACCAATTAACCAAACCGAATTTGTATATTCCATGGAATCCCTTACCTATAGAAAATGAATAAACGAACTGCAATTATAGATTAACCGACGCAGTAATAAAATAAATGAAAATATCGATATAAAAGCAGTTGATAGAGCGGGACTGCCTCGATGCTAATCAGTGCCTGATTTACTATTCGCCGCAGTGCATGTCAATCGAATACGTTCCGCAGGTATTGCCAACTGTTTTAACATATATTTTTTGAAAGACTGAGAGTAAGGCTGCTGGTCGAGCGCCTCATGCATACATAATAACCAGGCATCACGTTCTAGCTCAGTTACCGCTAAATGTTTGTGAACCTGAGGAATACTGAAAGCACCGTACTTATCGGCATAGAGTCGAGGCCCTCCGAGCCAGCCGGATAGGAAGCAGGCGAGCTTATCAATTGAAACTGTCAGGTCAGTCGGATGCATGTCGCGAATATGGGCAGCCTCGGGCAGCTCTCCCATGACAGTGTAAAAACAGCTAACCAGTTGCTGGATACCTTCGAACTTGCCAGCGGCGATGTATGAACTGTCTTTGAGGCCGAAAGTGTCGACCGCCGATGTTTCATTTTGCACTTTTAGTATCCTTTTCTCAAAGTAAGATTGACATAGCGTAGTCGTCAATTGGTTCATCGGCATTGTCTCGTTTCAGATAGGCTCTTAGAGTGCCTTCTATTTCGAATCCCAGTTTTTTGTAAAGGCTGATGGTCTTACGATTGTCGCTCTCGACGATTAATTCTAATCGTTTGATATTAAGTTGCTTCAATTGATCAAAAACCTGAAGCATCATCCGGCTAGCAACGCCTTTTACCTGGTGCTCTGGAAGGATAGCCAATGCCCCAATGGTGGCGACATGTTGTTTACGCCACTTTCCATAGATCAGCGAAAATATCCCGACTCTGACATCATTTTCTTGATA
>JBDNJA010000019.1:0-27124 GCA_041688005.1 Gammaproteobacteria bacterium | reverse complement strand
CTGATCGTGAGACAGGTGAAATATCTGGTAGTCAAAGTAAAGACCAATGCGCCGAATGGCGCGAGAATAAGCATCAATGGTTTTCGGCTGATAGCCATTGAGTTTAAGGAGCTTACAATGCAAGGAATAATAGTGGTTGAATTGATCGTTGGATGATGATGTCATGTTGTCGTAACCTCAGTTGTTTATCGAGACTACAAGTTACCTTTACGGTCATCCGAATGGCAAGGTGATGATGATTTACGACGAAATGGCTTTCTCCGCGTTAGCGGCTTCGTCCAACAATGAAGATATTGCTGATGTTTTGTTTTCGAGCTTTTTACTTCAGTAGAATCGCATCGGTAAGGGCTTACTGCGCAACTATCAACCTTATCCCACTATCCCCGGCCGCTATGCCTGTCTGACCATGAATAAAGTCGAGTAGTTTTTCACCCGCCATCTCGAAACGCCAACCCTGCGCTAGCTGGCTAATTTTGCGATTGATGATCAGGTTATCAATATCTTTGCGGGTCGCCAAAGTTGCCAGTGCGATGTTGTTGTCTTCGGCTATCTCTCTACACAATGCCATTAAGCAATCACCGATCGACTGTTGACCAGATGTTAAGACCTTTACTTTATCGAGTTTTGGCCATTCGCTGGCATCAATTGCCTGCGCTTTGTTAATGATGTCGAGCACTGTTTTAGCATGCTGTTTGACGAACCTTTCGTTCACGTCTCTAATGGAGGTTAGCTCTGAGGCAGAACCTGGTTTTAATCGTGCGATGTTGAAAATCAGCTCGTCTTTAATGACCCAACGTTTTGGCAGGTTCTTTTTTTGTGCCAATTGTTCGCGCCACTGGCAGAGTAAACTGGCAATCTGTAACTGAATACCTTTAAGCTTCTGAACACCTTTGAGTTTCTCCCATAACTTGGTGGTATCGAGCTGGTAAGTCGATTCGGCACTCATCGACTGCAACTCTTTTTCGATCCAGGCACCCCGCTTTTTCACTTCCAATTCAGATTTTAAATGGCGATACACGGGCATTAAGTAGCGTACGTCATCCATCGCATAATCCAGCTCACCTTCGGTCAAAGGCCGACGAACCCAGTTAGCACGGGTATATTTTTTCTCAAGTTGAACCTCGGTTACATTTTGAACCAGGTCGGCATAGCTTATTTGATGGCTATACCCCAACACTGCGGCAGCGAGCTGCGTATCAAACACGGGCGTTGGGATTTGATTATAGCTTTGGAATAATATTTCGAGGTCTTGGCTAGAAGAGTGAAATACTTTGATCAGATCAGGTTTCTGTAATATTTTTTTAAGCGGTTCAAAGTCATCGAAGGCAAGTGGGTCAATACAACCCATGTGTTGCTCTGTCGCGATTTGAATTAAGGCCAGTACCGGATAATAAGTTTTTTCGCGCACAAATTCGGTATCAATAGCGCAATAGTCGGCTGCTTCAATGCTGGTACAAAAATCGGCCAGTTTTTGATGACTATCGATATAGGTGTAGTCCATATTCATTCTCAATAGGCTGTAAAGCCTTCATATAATGGTTTGGGCATCTCTAAAAATGCACTTTTTCCACGATTGCCATCGTAGCCTCGTGGCCGATACTGTTGGCAGCTCCGTGCTCGAATCCTTATGTACCTCAAGTCCACTGCGGTTCTCGGTAACTGCTGGGTTACTCTAGCCCCTGCATCCATGCAGTCGCCCGCGCGGTGGTTACTCGGGCTCTCGCCCCCTGCGTGCCAGCCGTTGGCTGTTGTCTCCGCTACGGCTCCTTGCACTTAGTGCCATGGCATGTATGCTGTTTTCGCCTCAGGGCGCCTACTGTTGGTGCATCGTTACAGGTAACTAATATGAATAATGCATTAGGACAAGGAGCCCGTAAGTAGAATAACGCAGTTATCGAGGAGAAAAAAACAGATCACGAAAAAATCACTATTTTTAGAGGCGCCCTATTGGCAATAACCACCATGAAGATGTCTATCCTGATTATTAGTTAGCCTGATTATGGATGGATCTATTTTCTAGCGTGTAATCACTAGCTTAGCGCTGCTTTGCGTCGAATATCACGCAATATGATAAAGACCCAGGGCCACATTAACATGCCAATAAAAGGCGCGCCGAAGACTGACTCAATCGGGATGGTTAATCCCATGATGCCATTCATCCAGGATATGATGAGCTGGCTTATCACCAATAAACTAAAAACATATAAGCTCTGTTGGACCAGTGATAAAACTCGGATGCGCAGATAAACATTTAAGTTTAAATAGGTTATCACCACGAGCGCTAGTGCATGCTGACCAAGCAGGGTGCCTAGTAAGGTATCAACGAGTAGTCCAACAATGAGTGCTGTCCACAAACCCACACGTTTTGGTAAGGCCATCGACCAGTAAATCAGTATTAACGCCACCCAGTCTGGACGATACATTTTGACCCAGTCCGGCAAGGGCAGTATCAACAACATCATGCCGACGATGAAACTTAGATAGATAACTAGATAGCGTAGTTTAAGCATGCTTATTCTTCGGGATCAAAATCGCCAACTTTAATCACCAGCACTTCTCGACTGCTATTCAGTCTGGCTTTTGGCGCCGCCAGCACTGATACAAATCCATGCGTTAAGTCCTCGCTAATCGACACAACCGTGGCAACGGGATAATCGGCGGGGAAGCGTCCTCCCAGACCCGATGTCACCAGTTCGTCTCCAATTTGGATATCTGCGGTTGCGGGTAAAAAACGTAATTCAAGGTGATTGGTATTGCCATTGCCAAACGCGACTGACCGAACACCACTACGAATAAATTGAACTGGAGTGGCATGATCGGGATCGGATATCAAAATGATGGTCGAAGAGTATCGGTTGATATGAATCACCTGACCCATCACTCCAAAATCGTCGATGATCGCCTGTCCAATTTCTATACCATCGTTGGTACCTTTATTGATTTCGATTAATTGACGATAGGGGTTTTGATCAACAGAAAGCAGCTCTGCGACGATCACGTCATCTGTTAGCTTACGTGAAGCGCCCAGTAAGTTTCTGAACCGAGTGTTCTCTGCCTGCAATACCTGCATTCGCTGCAACTGGGCATTTAGAATTCGCCTTCGAGCCTGGAGCGATTCGTTCTCTTCTAATAATTCGGCATGTGAGGTAAACCATTCACTAGCCCAGTTACCGCCTAATGCTGGCAGACTAACCAGATCCCGCAGTGGTGATAGCACCAAGGAGATGTTTGAACGAACGATTTCAAGGTGGTTATATCGATGGTCGACAAACATCAGCCCGATGCAGATACTGATTAGCAATAACGCCTGAATGGTAACCCCTCGCGTTTGCTGCTCTAACTGCGTCATGCGCGAGGAATCCTGGGCCTACTCAACAATCTATTCGACTTCTAGAAAATCTAACCCATGCTGATCGATCATTTCGAGCACACGGCCACCGCCACGAGCAACGCAGGTCAACGGATCTTCAGCGATAATCACAGGTAAGCCGGTCTCTTCCATGATGAGTCGATCGAGATCACGCAACAGCGCGCCGCCACCGGTGAGAACAATACCGCGCTCGGCGATATCCGAACCAAGTTCTGGTGGCGTTTGCTCTAACGCATTCTTAACCGCACTGACAATCCCGTAAAGTGGGTCTTGTAAGGCTTCTAGTATCTCGTTGCTATTCAGCGTAAAACTACGTGGCACACCTTCAGACAGATTACGGCCTTTCACTTCAATTTCGAGCAAGTCTTTTCCAGGGTAGGCAGCCGCAATTTGGACTTTAATTCTTTCCGCTGTTGCTTCACCAATCAAAATACCGTAGTTACGTCGAACGTAATTGATAATGGCGTCGTCGAAACGGTCACCACCAATGCGGACAGAAGCAGAATAAACAATACCGTTCAATGACATCACGGCGACTTCCGAAGTACCACCACCAATATCAAGCACCATCGAACCCTGCGCTTCGTCTACTGGCATGCCAGCACCAATCGCAGCGGCCATTGGCTCTTCGATTAAATAAACCTTACGAGCACCAGCACCAAGCGCCGATTCGCGGATAGCACGACGCTCAACCTGAGTCGCACCACAAGGCACACAGATTAAAACCCGAGGACTTGGCCGCAAAAATTGGTTCTCGTGTACTTTACGAATAAAGTGCTGAAGCATTTTTTCGGTATAAGTGAAATCAGCGATGACGCCGTCTTTCATGGGTCGTTTGGCGGTAATATTTGCGGGCGTTCTACCAAGCATTTTCTTTGCGTCAGTACCGACAGCTTCAATCGACTTTGGGCCACCCGGACCACGATTCTGTCGTATCGCGACAACCGATGGTTCGTTCAAGACAATACCCTGTCCACGTGAATAAATAAGTGTATTCGCAGTCCCTAAATCGATCGACAAATCGTTAGATAGCAAACCCCTAATAGCTGAAAACATAAGTTTTTTTTAACCTAAATGTGTCCGATAGAACCCGCATAACTAGGAACGGGCATAGAATTGGTCAAGATGACGCGTACTCTAACCTTGAGACAGGCTTTCGGCAAGAAGAAAGCCTTAAAATGGTTGCGTTTCGCTTATACTGGCTGTGAAATTATGGTAACTTTGCCTACTTTTCAATCGTAGGCTTGGAAAACAACCAAAATGCCCCTAAAAATAGAAGAAGTGCGAAATATTGCACATCTGGCTCGTCTGCAAATCAACGATTCTGATGTTGAACAATATACCAACGAATTATCGAAAATTCTCGCCGTATTCGAGCAAATGAAAACGCATGATACAACCGGTATTTTACCCATGGCACACCCGATGGACGCAACCCAACGGCTGCGTCCTGACGTCGTTAATGAAACCAACCAACGCGACAAATTTCAGGCTATTGCACCTGATATTGAGCAGCATCTTTACCGCGTACCGAAAGTGATCGAGTGAGACCAGGCATGACAACTACGATAAAACAGTTACAACAAGGTCTTGCAGAAAAGCAGTTTTCAAGTGTCGAGATTACGCAGGATTATCTCAATAAGATTAGCCAGCAAAATGCAGAGATAAACTGCTTTATCAGCGTCACTGATGAGCTGGCGTTACAGCAGGCGGTAGACGCAGACACCGCACTTGCAAACGGCACTGGATCTGTCCTCACCGGCATCCCGATCGCACATAAAGATATTTTTTGCACCGATGGTGTGAAGACCTCCTGCGGGTCAAAAATGCTCGACAACTTTATTGCACCCTATAATGCTACCGTTATCGAAAAATTTAATCAACTCGGCGCGGTAATGCTCGGCAAAACCAATCTGGATGAGTTCGCGATGGGCTCGTCGAATGAAAACAGTTACTACGGTTCAGTAGCCAACCCATGGGACCGTAGTCGTGTGCCTGGTGGGTCATCGGGTGGCTCAGCCGCAGCGGTTGCTGCTCGGCTCGCACCGGGTGCTACTGGCACCGATACCGGCGGATCGATTCGACAACCAGCGGCACTGTGTGGAATTACCGGCATTAAGCCGACCTATGGTCGCGTATCACGTTATGGCATCGTCGCTTTCGGTTCGAGCCTGGAACAAGCGGGTCCTTTTGCGCATACCGCAGAAGATTGCGCCTTATTATTGCAATCTATGTCAGGATTTGATCCGCGTGACTCGACCTCTGTTGATCAACCGGTACCTAATTTTTCAGATAACCTCAACAATGGCATCGCTGGCTTGAAGATTGGTTTGCCAAAAGAGTTCTTCGCCGATGGGCTAGATGCAGATGTTGCTAAAGTAATTGAGTCAGCCATTGCCGAATTTCGCAAACTAGGCGCAGAAATAGTCGACATCAGCCTACCCAACATGGACCTGTCAATTCCGGTTTATTATGTAGTAGCTCCTGCCGAGTGTTCTTCTAACCTGTCTCGTATGGATGGTGTTCGTTTCGGCCATCAATGTGAAAACCCGGTCGACCTCGAAGACTTATACAAACGTTCTCGCTCTGAAGGTTTTGGTGATGAAGTCAAACGACGAATCATGATCGGCACCTATGCCCTATCAGCTGGCTATTACGACGCTTATTATTTAAAGGCTCAACAACTCAGACGCCTGATCAAACAGGATTATGTTAAAGCCTTCGAACAAGTCGACGTCATTCTCTGCCCAACCACTCCTGAAGTTGCCTTTAAGCATGGCGAAAAAACCGATGATCCCGTCAATATGTATCTACAGGATATTTATACATTGTCGCTTAATTTGGCAGGTTTGCCAGGTATGTCGATTCCGGCTGGTTTTTCTCAGGCAATGCCCGTTGGCTTACAGTTGATTGGCAACTACTTTGAAGAGTCCAGAATTTTGAATGCTGCGCATAAATTTCAGCAAGCAACTGATTGGCACCTGCAAGCACCGGAGGTGAAATAATGTCTAGTTGGGAAACAGTAATTGGCCTCGAGATTCACGCCCAACTAGCCACTTCGAGCAAAATATTTTCGGGTGCATCGACTGCCTACGGTGCTGAGCCTAATACTCAAGCCTGCGCGGTTGACCTAGGTCTGCCTGGTGTACTGCCAGTATTGAATGCCGAAGTAGTCAACATGGCGATCAAGTTTGGTGTCGCTATCGGCGCAGAAATTGGTAAGCGCTCAGTGTTTGATCGTAAAAACTATTTTTATCCTGACTTACCCAAGGGTTATCAAATTTCGCAGCTAGAGTTACCGATTGTTGGTGTCGGTAGTATCAATATTACCCTTGAGCAGGGCGAAACCAAAATCATTGGTGTAACCCGCGCGCACCTTGAAGAAGACGCCGGAAAGTCCCTGCACGAAGCATTTGCTAGCCATACCGGCATCGACTTGAATCGTGCAGGTACACCTTTGCTAGAAATCGTATCCGATCCTGATATGCGATCCGCCAAGGAAGCCGTGTCCTATGCGCGAAAAATTCATACCCTAGTCCGCTATCTGGAAATTTGTGATGGCAACATGCAAGAAGGTTCTTTCCGTTGTGATGCCAATGTGTCGGTTCGACCAAAGGGTCAGATAGAGCTAGGTACGCGAGCGGAACTGAAAAACATCAATTCCTTCCGATTTCTGGAACGCGCGATTAACTATGAAGTAGAACGTCAAATCGAGCTCATCGAAGATGGTGGCAGAGTTGTGCAGGAAACTCGCTTATATGACTCGGATAAACATGAAACCCGGTCGATGCGTAGTAAGGAAGAAGCGAATGATTATCGGTATTTTCCCGACCCAGATTTATTGCCAGTCATAGTAACCGATGAAGATATCGAGACAATTAGACAAACCTTACCCGAATTACCTGAGCAAAAGTGTCAACGCTATATCAATCAGCTAGGACTGTCAGATTATAATGCAGATCTACTCACCAGTAGTCGCGAGTTTGCCGACTACTTCGAGCAGGCACTGGCATTGACACCTGACCTTTCTAACTTATTAGTTAACTGGATTTTGGGTGCATTGTCCGGCGCATTAAATAAATCGGATATTGATATTCAGTCCTCGCCAATCAGCGCAGTAATGCTCACCCATTTGTTACAGCGTATAGCCGACAACACTATTTCAGGCAAGATCGCGAAAGAAGTATTTGAAGCGATGTGGCAGGGTGAGGGAACGGCGGACGAAATAATTGAAAGCCGAGGCCTTAAGCAAATAACAGACAGTGGCGCGATCGAACAGTTAATCGACGAAGTAATCGCCGCCAACCCCGATCAGGTTGCTGAGTTTCAGGCGGGCAAGGAAAAGATGCTCGGGTTTTTTGTTGGCCAGATCATGAAGCAATCAAAGGGTAAAGCTAACCCCGGTCAAGTCAATCAAATGCTACGGAACAAGTTGAAACCGTCATGAAAGACCCCGATCAACTGATTCGGTTTTTGTTTAAGAACAATCCGATTCGTGGCGAACATGTTTCACTGGATAGTAGCTGGCGTGAAATAGTGGCTCAGTCTGACCTCAGCGGCAAGGGCTTAACCCTGTTGGGTCATGCTTTGACTGCGGCGACATTACTGGTTGAGACGCTAAAAATAGAAGGCAGCGTGAGCCTGCAAATTCGTGGAAGCGGTGCGATTCACCTACTCATGGCCGAAGCAACTTCGGATCACACTATTCGCGGGATTGTTCGTCAATCGGGTGAACCAGAGGAAAATCAGAGTTTGCAGGACATTTTTCAAACCGACAAACTGGTGATTACTATCAAGGGTAATAAAGGCCTTCCGCATCAGGGTATCGTACCGTTAACCGGAGATAATATTTCCACCGCGCTACAGGCTTACTTTGATCAGTCTGAACAGCTACCAACCCATTTCTGGTTTGCCTGTGATGAACAATCGGCGACTGGCATGTTAATACAAAAAATACCCGCTGAGGAAAATGATAAGGATGCCTGCAATCGTGTATTACACCTCGCCGAAACCACGGAACAGGAAGAGCTATTAGCACTAAAGGCTGAAGAATTATTGCATCGATTATTCCATGAAGAAGACCTGGAATTGTTCGAAGCCAAACCGATCGCGTTTTCCTGCAGCTGCTCGCAGGAAAGAACACGCGATATGCTAGTGTCGCTAGGCAAGGCAGAAATCGATGACCTCATCGAAGCGAAAGATGAAGTCGCCATTACCTGCGAGTTCTGTAACGCCAGTTATAGCTTCGATAAAGTTGACCTGGAGCAATTGTTTTCCGATGGTGGCATTGTTTCACCCAGTCTGACCCGACATTAATCGCTATGCTGACGATCAAACGAACCTGTGCCAATAAAATCATCACCCATGCGCTTCGCTACGAGCAGAGGGTATTGATTGCAGCCTTGCGACTTGATGCCGAGGATTGTGAAATTTATGACAGCATTGAACAACTACAACAACGTTTAAAACAAAATCCAGAACTTGCTATTGTGCATAACCAGCATGCTGACGCGATTGATCAGGTACAGAGCATTGATACGCCATTGAATCAGTTATTTATCGAAATTATACAGGACACAAAAGGCGTTCTCGGCCTACATGCCTGTTATAACAACAGCCATCAACTAGAGACGCTTGAACTGCTCAATTAGTAACCGTTCTACAAAGTCAGGAGTCGTTCGAGGGCGATTTAGGAATAAAAGTGAATAAAAGGGGTCGGTGACAAATGTACAAAGGAATAAAGGACGGCGATCTCAATGTCCTTTATTCTGCTGCTGCGTCAGAAAGTACATACCTAGAAACCAGGTTGTTAGTGGTAATTGAGGTATGATTGTTAGTCAATACTTCTGTGCATATTACTCGAGCTATTGGGCTTCATGCGTAAGCTACCGAAATGATTCGATATAAATAAGGTAGTACAAAGCGGACCATCATGGACGCTCTAACAGCTAATGCGAGTGCCGAAGACAAAAAATGGTGCGAGCACAATATAGCTATAGACGAGGTGGCGACAAAACCGTTTAGAAAGTCTAATCTGGGCGCCTGTATTCGAGGTATCTTGGTGGCAGATCGTAGATACCCATTGATCAGGGTTTACTCAACTCAGTAATTGGTAATATCTATGGCAAAAAAATCAGATCAAAAAGGTCATCGACAGGTGATTAACACCCAAAATGCCAAATATGAAGCCTATGATTTCGAGGGCCCTATACTAAAAGATATTGGTCAACTTGATTTAACCTATGATCGGGAAACAGGGCTTGGTGCCTATATGATTCGCATGCAAGCCGGATCAGAAACAACGCGTCATGTTCATACGATTCGGGAAGAGTACCTTATTATCGATGGAGACTTAGTTGAATCGGATGGTTTGGTGCTAGGGCCCGGGGACTATGTTATCTATGAACCAGGTACCGGGCATAGTAGTCGAACGGTGAATGGTTGTGTGCTGATCGGCTTTGATTCTAAACCGCCATCAAGCGCCCCCTGACGTTGTAGTAACGATGAATAATAAAGAACAATAAAGGTCATCAGGCAGTGCCATTCTAGTCTGTCCCCTGTTGCCCCCGTATCACGTGTTGGGGAAGCTACCTGCTCCAAAACTAACCCACGAATTTTACTGACGTGGCTTTAAAAAGGGTAGCGTCTTAATGCCGTTACTAATGCGGTTAAGTTAATGGCGCTAAGTGCCAAATAGGTCGCCATTGTGGCGAATGTCGCAATCCATTATGAAGTTACTATTGGCTTTAAAATGGATACCAGCCTCGGCTTAGGCATCCCCGACAACATCTTCTGCGTTGTTCTAATACATCACATCCATGTAGTTATACGTCTCAATTCTCAAACTTTCTGCTATAGTATTATTACCTTCATTTTTTTGAGGCGCATCTCATGTTACACTGCAAAAAATCAGACCCGCGCGTGTTCGATACTAGTTCTTGTTCGAAACCTCACCAGAGAATGTCGATATCCCGGTTTTTCCAGGTACTTCTGCTTGGCCTCTTGATGAGCAACCCCGCCGTTGCTAAGCAAGATTTGAGTGACCCTTCACAAGTGATACAAGCCATTGAAGGCTTAAACTGGATTACCGAAGAGTACCCACCGTTTAATTATCGAGATCCTGATACGGGAGAAATAACCGGTGCTTCGGTTGAAGTGTTAATAAAAATTTTCTCCAGATTAGGGATAAAAAGCGACAACATAAATATTAAGATTTATCCCTGGGCGCGAGGCTATCACAAGGTTTTGAATGATCCTGGAACCGTATTGTTTTCAACCACATATACGCTAGACAGGCTGCAAAATATGAAATTTTTGGGGCCGGTTGCGCCGAATATTGTTGCGGTTATTGCGCCCAAGTCCAGACAGTTAAGCATCGAGTCGGCAGAGGATTTGAATCATTTAAAAATTAGTGTGGTAAGAGATGATATTGGTGAACAACTGCTAGTTGGGCTAGGTGTCAAGACAGAGGCAATCGACCAGCTTAACTCCGGGTTGAGTATGGTGAAGAAACTGGCTTCTGGCCGGGTTGATGCGGTCGCATATGCATTTATCACAACATTAAGCCTGTTTGAGCAGGCAAAGATTAATCCAGATGACTTCGAAATAATCTATGTGTTAAAACAATCCAGCATGGGTTACGCCTTCCACAACGCTACCGATGCCCGCATCCTACAGCCTATGCGTAAAGCGTTGGATGAGTTAATCATTGATGGTACACGAGCGAAAATATTGGCGAAATACGGCTTCCAATCACCTAATGATTAAACTGAAAAACTCGATTGGCCTGCGCTTACTGCGCTATGTCTTTGCTTGTTATCTGGTTGTTACGGTGGCGGTCACTGGTATACAACTGGTCTCCGAGTATCGTCATGTTAAATCGAATTTGTTCACCCAAATATATGGTCTAGAAAAGACCTTCAAGAATAGCATCGTGAATTCACTGTGGTCATTTGATACGCCTCAACTTGAAGCCACGCTTTTTGGAATGCAGAAAATAGATATAGTATCGGGCATAAAAATTGAGGGTCAACAGCAAGAAACCATTGCATCCATAGGCGCAGTGGTGACAAAGGATAGTCAGATCGTTTCAAATAAACAGTTGGAACATGGCGGTCTGTTAGAAGTGATTCTCATTCAGCCTAACACCACTAAAAAGCAAACGCTGTTCGAATACCGGTTCCCAATCGAATATAAGGAAGACAAGGATGCCCCGATCAACTTGCTCGGTTATGGTCTTATATATGCCAACGAAAACACCATAATTGAGCGTGTAAAATATAGTTTTATATTGATTATCATCAACTCAGTGATAAAAACGCTCGCTTTGTGGCTGTTCTTCCTATTTTTTGCCAATCGAGTGATCGCCCGACCGCTAAATACGCTGGCAAACGCGGCTAGCGCTCTTGACCCAGACAAACTGGAAACACTCGGCAGCTCAAAAGAGTTCGATACAATAATGGATGCAAAACACAAGGATGAGCTTTATTTATTGGCGAACAATTTTAATCAAATGCGAGTCGCTATCCTGGACAAAATTGACATCATCGAGTCACAAAAACAGACGCTGGAAATACGCGTGGCAGAACGAACACAATCTCTCATCGAAGTCAACGCTGATTTACAACATTTGGTTTTGCACGATACGTTGACATCGCTGCCCAATCGAACCTTATTCAACGATCGTCTCGATCAGATGCTTAAGACCGCGTCGCGCAATAAAACACGATTCATTGTCGCCTGTATCGACCTTATAAATTTCAAAACCGTCAATGATACCTATGGGCACCAAATCGGTGATCAGGTTCTTTCGGGAGTCGCAGGACGAATGTCAAAAGTTCTGCGCAGTGCCGACACGCTGGCACGGGTTGGTGGCGATGAATTTTTTGCGTTACTTCCGATTGTGAATAATAGCGACAGCGATGTAATTACTGAACACCTTCTAGATTCTTTTTGCGAGCCATTTGTTTTTAAAAACGATGACAGTATCCGTATCTTTGCAAACGCTAATATAGGCACGGCTATCTACCCGGAACACGGCGAAAATGCAGAGGCTTTGATTAAAAATGCCGACATGGCGATGTATCAGGCCAAAAAATCTGGCATCAGTTATGCCAAGTACAGCAGCGAAGAAGACTCGATACTGAGAAGGCAGGTAAAGATAAGCGAGGACATCAAACCAGCCATGGAAGATGGTCAATTTTATTTGGTTTACCAACCCATATTTGAATATAAAGCCAAACGCGTTACTAAACTAGAGGCTTTAATACGTTGGCAACACCCAACTTTGGGTTTACTTTCTCCAGTGGAGTTTATTTCCATTGCCGAGCGCAATGGCAGCGTCTATGAATTGACCCAATGGGTGCTTCAGACTGTCTGTAAACAGTGCAAACAATATCACCTGCTAAACGACTATATGTCGGTATCGGTCAATCTTTCGGGGTGTGTATTTAATCACCCCGAGATACAAGATTTTTTGGAAAAAACATGTGAAACATTTGATGTACCACCCAGCAGTATTAACCTGGAAATTACTGAATCTACTGCGATGTCTAACCCTGAGCAGGCGATCAATATATTAAATCAGCTGACCGGCAAAGGTTTTATGGTATCGATAGACGACTTTGGTACGGGTTATTCGTCCTTTTCTTACCTGACCGAGTTACCGGTAAACGAGTTGAAAATCGATAAGAGTTTTTTGCTAAATAAGAATGAACGCAGCAATAAAGTAATAAGGGCGGTGATCGATTTAGCGCATTCGTTAGATTTGAAGGTGATTGCTGAAGGTGTAGAGACTAAAGAATTGTTGGATATGTTAAACGAAATGAACTGTGATTTCGCACAGGGTTTTTATATCGCGAAACCACTGCCCATTGAAGCGCTTTATCAGTGGTTACTCAATGAAGAAGAAAAGCATCCTTCTAAAAGCATGTAGTCGGGGGAGTCTGTCGGACTTAGGATGAATCTAGCTTTAACTCCAAAAATCTATATGCACCTTAATTTTCAAGCGCTGGCGAAGGTTTATGATTCGGCTCACCCCCCAAAGAGAACAAAAAATCGCAGATCGATAGCCTGGCATAATTCAGTTGCTTCAACTTCCCTATCGAAGCAACTTTCAATTCGAAGGGGTTAAACCAGTGCCTGCAAACACTCGGCTACAATATCCATACCTTCATTCACTAGCTCGTCGCTAATATTGAGTGCAGGCAAAAAGCGAATAACATTACCGCGTGAACCACAGGCAAGCAGAATCAAACCATTCTCACTGGCCTTGGCCAACAATGCCTTGGTGAGCTCGGCATCTGGCTGATCGGCGTCACCATTTTTAACCAGCTCCATTGCCATCATCGCGCCATGACTGGTTCGCAATTGTCCAATTGTGCTCGGGTACTGCGCCTGAAGTTTATCGAGGCGCGCGCGAAATACGGTTGCGACATGAATCGCGGATTCAAGTAACCGCTCTTCTTCGATCACTTCGATCATCGCTAACGCCGCAGCACAAGCAATGGGCGATCCTGCGTATGTGCCACCGAGCCCGCCGGGTAAGGGTGCATCCATAACCTCGGCCTTACCAACCACGGCAGCAATTGGAAACCCATTCGCCATGCCTTTTGCAACGGTACAAATGTCTGCTTCAATATCTGAATATTCGGTACAAAACATTTTCCCGGTACGCGCAAAGCCTGTTTGAATTTCGTCTGAGATCATCACGATGCCATGCTCGTCACAAAGTGCTCGCAAGGCTTGCATGAATTCTCTTGGTGCTGGATAAAATCCACCTTCGCCCTGAATTGGTTCAACAATAATGGCAGCAACATCACTCGGCGCAATGTCGACAGTGAACAAACCGTTGAGTGCTTTCAACGAATCCTCAATGCTAATACCATGATATTCGATGGGAAAAGGTGCGTGATAAATTTCGGCAGGGAAAGGGCCAAATAAATTCTTATAAGGCGTAATTTTTCCGGTCATGCCCATAGCCATGATAGTGCGACCATGGAAGCCGCCATTGAATGCAATAACACCTCGCCGCCGAGTATGTGCGCGCGCAATTTTAACTGCGTTTTCGACGGCTTCCGCACCGGTGGTAACGAAGATAGATTTCTTTTTTGACGGACCTGGTGCCAGTTCGTTTATTTTTTCCGCCAGCATGACAGCGCTATCGTAAGGCGTCACCATGACGCAGGTATGGCTGAATTTTTCGAGTTGCGCTGTCACAGCTGCGGTTATTTTTGGATGACTGTGCCCTGCACTACAAACCGCAATGCCACTACCAAAATCGATATAGCGCTTGCCTTCTACGTCCCATAATTCGGAGCCTGAGGCATGGTCAACGAATACCGAAGCTAGATTGCCCTGGCCACGTGCGACGGCATCATTTTTACGTGCTTGCCAATCGCTATTGGATTGACTGCTTGATTCAACTGCTTTTAAATTTGTTTTGGTCATGAGTTATTCCTCGAATAAGGCTAATCGAATGCAGCGTCTTTAAATTTCGGTTAGACATTTCACGCTAAGATTATATAAACTTAGAATAGCTGTTAATAATACTGGCAGCACTCGATAAAAATTTGTACTCTCTGTGAGAAATAGTCACAAGGATTGCCTCGTGCTCGACCGAAGAACACTGCCACTGTCCGCATTACGTGCATTTGAATCCGCTGGTCGGCACTTGCATTTGGGTCGGGCCGGCAAAGAACTGGGCGTCACTCACGGCGCTATCAGCCATCAAGTACGAGCACTTGAACAAAAGCTGGGTATCAAACTGTTTTCCCGAGCGAATAACCGATTAACGCTCACCAGCGCAGGCGAGCAATTGCTTATCTCGGTACGCGATGGCTTTGATCGAATCGTTGATGGCGCATTACACCTCAATCCAGATAGTGTTGCCGGGGAATTAACTATCGGCTGCACACAAACATCAGGATCGAGTTGGGCGGTAAAACACATCATGGAATTTCAGGCCAGTTATCCTCAAATGGAAATTCGCGTATTTGAAGTGCATCCACTGCAACAGAACATTCCAAGAGATATTGATGTCACCATTTGCTATGGCAAACCTGATGTGGGTGACCGTCGACTAGAGGAGTTGATCTCGCTTTCTGTATTTCCAGTCTGTAGTCCGACCTTATTGTTTGGGCAAGCGGCAATCGAAACGCCAGTCGACCTCGCACAATTACCACTCCTACACGACAATCAAAACAGTTGGTCAAAGTGGTTTTCTCGGGTCAATGTTGAGCTAGCAACAATCAATCAGCAAACTCATTTCTTTAGCACCGTGTTATCTTTAACTGCCGCCAGAAATGGATTTGGCGTCGCACTATGCAACCCGCTGGAAGTACAGGACGATTTGCGCGAAGGTCGCCTGGTACGCTTACTGGAGCATGCTATTCCAGAGTCGCAAGATTATTATTTGCTTTGCGACCCTATAAATACACAAAGTCGCCGGGCAAGATTATTCGAGGAATGGATGCAAAATATAACGCAGAATTTGCCCATTTGACTGTTCAATTTTGTTTTAACTCAATTTGATTCATGTAGTATTAGGACTAACTCACTGGAAGGAAGTATTATGGCTGGGAAGAGTAAGTCACTCGCTAAGAAAGCACGCACTAATCTGGACTTTTATCACAGCCCCACCCAGCTTCGGTTTGATACCTGGCATCGGCTGGAAGAATACACCAGTCGACTAAAGAAACAGCAAAGGCGTAATTCGGACCTGGCGATACACCATAAAAAAGCAGAAGATGCCATGTCTCTTTTGCAGACCATCGAAAATTACAGTGCCTTCCCTTCCGAAGATGACTTCAAATTACTCTGGCTAGTCTTCGAACAACAGGACTACGACCTGCTTGCTAGTATCGTTGCCCGCATTGTTCGCGCCTTAACCAGTGGCACTTATCGTTCTCGGCATATTAATCTGCGCACACCAAACGAGCTCGATAAAAAGGATGAAACCAGCCAATACCATGATGATGACAATCAAAATCATCGGCCTTATTTTGAAGTTTTAATTGTAGATGAAAATTCGCAGGAAGATGTTAAATATATTCAGGAAGGTTTACGCAATACGCGCCGACCAGAAGACCAGTTTATTTACGATATCGTCGTTGTCCCAAGCCTGGAAGATGCGCTCATTGCCGTACTATTTAATTACAACATTCAGGCCGTGGTTATTCGATATGGATTTCCACTGCGATCGGTTAATCACCTCGAAATACTGCAACGCTATCTATCCCAGATTAATGAGTCGGAATACGATGATTCACTCGACACCGAGCGTGGCCCACTACTGGGAAACCTGCTATCTGAACTGCGTCCCGAACTCGACCTGTATTTAGTCACAGATGCGGCTGTCGAGGATATTGCTGGAAACGCCTCACAAAAATTCTCACGTATTTTTTATCAGCAAGAAGACTATCTTGATCTACATTTGAATATATTGCGCGGTATTGGCCGGCGTTACGAAACGCCCTTCTTCACGGCATTGCGCAAGTACAGTCAACAGCCCACCGGCGTATTTCATGCATTGCCGATATCTCGCGGTAAGTCGATCACCAAATCGCACTGGATCAAAGACATGGTGCAGTTTTATGGTATAAATATTTTCCTGGCGGAAACGTCGGCAACTTCTGGCGGACTTGATTCATTACTACAGCCCCATGGCCCCATAAAAAAAGCGCAGGAACTAGCTGCCAGAGCATTCGGTTCAAAACGCACCTACTTTGTTACCAACGGCACATCGACAGCCAATAAAATTGTGGTTCAGGCACTGGTTAAACCAACCGACATTATTCTAGTCGACCGAGATTGTCACAAATCGCATCACTATGGCATGGTGTTATCAGGCGCTCATGTCTGTTATCTGGATTCATATCCCTTAGACGAATACTCAATGTATGGCGCAGTTCCGCTATCGGAAATCAAACGTAATCTACTAATGTACAAGCGTTCCGGTCAGCTCGATAAAGTGAAGATGTTGCTGCTAACTAACTGCACTTTTGATGGTGTGGTTTATAACGTTGAAAGAGTCATGGAAGAATGTCTGGCAATAAAACCCGATTTGATTTTCCTATGGGACGAAGCCTGGTTTGCATTCGCTGGATTCACACCGACCTATCGCCGCCGTACCGCGATGGCAACAGCTAAACGATTAAAGGCGCGTTATCGTAGCGAAGGGTACGCGACTGAATATACCGCCTACCAAAAAAGGATCGCCGACTTAAATGATGATGACCTGATAAACGCGCGCCTGATGCCAGATCCGGCCTTAGTTCGAATCAGGGTTTATGCCACCCAGTCGACGCATAAATCACTAACATCATTGCGTCAGGGCTCGATGATCCATGTTTATGATCAGGATTTCTACCAGAAGGTAAATGCGCCATTTTCCGAAGCGTTTATGACCCACACCTCGACGTCACCTAACTATCAAATACTGGCATCGCTCGATATTGGTCGGCGCCAAGTTGAGCTAGAAGGCTTCGAAATGGTTCAAAAGCAAATCGAACTAGCCATGGTGATTCGCGAACGCGTTGCATCGCACCCTCTACTAAGTCGCTACTTTTGCTTTCTAGCGGCTAAAGACATGATCCCCGAAGAATATCGGCCTTCTGGCATCAGCAGTTATTTCGACCCGGAAACTGGCTGGAAAAATAACAGCATGGAAGAAGCCTGGGCTCAGGATGACTTTGTTATAGACCCCTCTCGTTTGACGCTTTATCTTGGTAAAACAGGCATTGACGGCGACACCTTTAAGACGACCTACTTGATGGATAAATATGGTATTCAAATAAACAAAACATCACGTAATACCGTTTTATTCATGACCAATATTGGCACGACCCGCAGCTCGGTCGCATTCTTGATCGATGTGCTGGTAAAAATAGCCACCGAACTAGATCAGGCTCGAGAAGATGCCGGACGAGTCGAAAGCCGCATCATCGAAAAGCGCATCAAGTCATTGACAGTTGATCTCCCCCCTCTGCCAGATTTCAGCTACTTTCATCCAGTATTTTGCCCGGGGTCATTACATAAAATTCCGACACCCGATGGCGACATTCGCGGCGCATACTTTCTAGCCTACGATGTTGAAAATTGCGAATACCTGCCCATTGACGACGATGAAATCGTCGACGCAATGGCCTCGGGGCGCGAGCTTGTATCGGCTACTTTTGTCACACCTTACCCACCAGGATTTCCAATTTTAGTACCAGGGCAGGTTGTTAGTGAGGAAATACTGGGATTCATGCGCGCATTAGATGTGACCGAAATCCACGGCTATGAACCAGCGTTTGGGTTACAGCTGTTTACCGAAGAAGCGTTGCAAAAATTTCTTGGAAAATAATCGAATTTAAAACTGTAAAACAGGTATACGATTGCCGGTGTGAACGTCAGCATAAGGCTGGCTTTGATTAGGATAACCTGCTGGATCGATAAAACTTGCGTGATACTCAGTTTCCTGGAAGTTTTCAAAATTGAATCGCCATTCATTGGTAGGCCAAATATAGCGGCATTCGTTTCGACAGGGATAGTAGGCGGCCGTATACAAAGTACCGAATCCTCGGCCAAATTGCGTGTTATAAAGTGGTGGTTGTAGAAATTTCAGTGCAAAGCTATCGGCTGATTCTTCCTGCCTGTGAATGAGTCCATTTAGATAATCAAAGCGAGTTTTGCTTTGAACCTTCTCTTCGTACAAAGGCCAGCCACCCAACTTTTGATGATTGGTTGCAACAGGCGTCGACATTTCTCTCGCCTTTTCACCCGGTGCGATGGCAAGTGTCGAAAAATTTGCCTGCTTATCTAACAAGGTAATATTGTAAGCACCGTGTACTGGAATATCTTTCACCAGCTCGACTGCCTCGCGCACATTGCTCGCGTATTCAAGAATGTAGCGCAACACAATAGTAATACCAAAGCCCTCGCCAAAATCTTCGAGTCCACCAAAAGACATTGATACCGCCAGGCCATGTTGATTCATGCCATCGAGCACACCGGACATACAGTCGATCATTGCGATGACAGGCACCTGGTCAAAATGACTCCGCATCACTAAACCGTCAAACACGTAAGGTGAATAATCGTAATTCCGCACGATGACTGGTTCGTCTTTCAGATACACCGCCTGCGAACAACCTCGAAATAATGGTGGTGGCGAGTATTGCGACAAAAATCGAGCCGCATGATCACCACCACCGGCTAGCTCGACCATGTCTTCGTATGCCGGTATTAATTCGGGCATGTAAGACTGCAATGCTTTTAGTGAATCAAAATAGGTCGGTCGATCACTCTCACCATAGCGCAGAAACCATTGATGATAGGCAGGCCAGCGCTGCTCGAATTCTTGTTGCCACAAAGACCCAGCTTTATTTTCGCTAAAGGCGCGAAACCTGAAATCCATCTGGGTTGGAAAGGCCATTAAAGCGGCACCGGTGGCTCGGGGAAATGAACAGTCGGTGGTTCGACAGAATCCTCCGGCTCTACCTGGGCGGTGCCGACAACTTCCAAATCATTACGCGTCCACCAACACCAGAAACCCTGCTCGCGCAACCAACTGCTCAAACGATCGATATTGTTCCACTCGCGACCCGCGTTACGGGCATTAAATATTCGGTTGAGTTGAGTATCGACATAAACTGCCACAGCCCAGGCCATTGGGTGTTTACCCTGATCGCCATAACCACCACCTTGGTGCACGCGTTCGATGCGATAAACCAACGCATATTCACCGAGTCGTCCGGCAATACGCAAGGGGGCAAGATCGGCTTGAGTAACCGATCCCGCAATACCTAAAGCGACATCTTGATCCATAGTGTTGACTTAATATTAATAATTAGTTACATTATGCCCCATGGTGTCGAAAGCTACAACCAGCTCGTCGACATCAATTGTCCGTGCATATAGACACACATTATTCTCAGCTAGCAGCTGACCAAGGAGAAAGTAAGATATGAGCAAGAAAATTTCACCCATTCCTCGCGGTTATAGAACAGCAACACCTTGCCTGACAGTCATTAGTGTTGATAGCGCCGTTGCCTTTTACCAAGCGGCATTTAATGCGGAAGTGCTCAGTAGTCACTTTAGCGCTGACGGCGCAATAACCATCCATGCCACCATTAAAATTGGTAACAGCATGATCGTGCTGAATCAAGAAGCACCAGAGCAGGGTATTTTATCTCCACTCAGCACTGGCGTTAGTGGCAGCCAAATTCATCTGTATGTCGATGATGTTGATGCAAGCTGGAACCGAGCTGTCGAAGCAGGTGCACAGATTCGCAATCCATTGTTTGACGCTTATTGGGGTGACCGAACTGGGTTACTAGCAGACAACGATGGTCATATTTGGTCGATTGCAAGTAAGATTGAAAATGTCTCTAAAGATGAAATGAATAAACGGTCTAAAGCTGGCTTAATCGGCAATGACACTTCTGACAACAGTGAAGTGGACACCGCTGTTGAAGCAGAAGCACCCTACGTGGCTGAAATAGTGGCCGCACAAGAAGAGTCCGCTGTCATCTAAATAGGGCCGCAGTTTAAATAATCAGTTATAACTAAACGGTTGTACTATAGTAGTGGTTCAACCGTTTTTTTATAATCAAGGCACAGCACGATTCTCACGATGCAGTGCTTTCCGAATGAATCGAGCAATATGATAACAAAAACAGCAGCGCAACAAATTGAAGCATTAAAAAGTGGCGAAATCAGTGCCATAGCATTGCTCGAACAAACAATAGAACAGGCCGAGAAAGTTGACGCTCAGATCAACCCATTCGCATTAAAATTATATAGTCGCGCTCGACAGGTTGCGGGTGAGGCAGACAAACAATTAAAATCGGGTACCGGTGGCCCTTTGTGCGGTTTGCCGATTACGATTAAGGATTCACAGTTCCTGGCTGGCTATCCTTGTACCAATGGGTCAAAAACGCTCAATCATTTTATACCCAGCGAAACCTGCAAGGCAGTTGAATTACTGGAACAGGCTGGCGCTGTTATTTTCGCTAAAACGGCCTGTCCTGAATTTAGCCTAACCGGCATTACACATTCAGACTTACACGGCACCACATCAAATCCCTGGAATATAGAGCGTACCTGTGGTGGGTCTTCTGGCGGTGCGGCAGCAGCTGTGGCAAGTGGGTTAGGTGCTTTATCACTGGGTGGTGATGGCGGTGGATCTATCCGCATACCTGCCAGTTTTTGCGGTATTGTTGGCTTTAAGCCCAGCTTCGGTATGATTCCTCGAGAGCCCTGCTTTCCGTCGTGGCACTCAATCGTATCTTACGGGCCAATGACTCGCTGTGTTGCCGATGCCCGCTTAATGTATAACATTTTAAATCCGGATATTGATGATCATCGAACAACAGAAGCACTCGATCTGGGTGAATATTCTATAATCATATCCGAAGACCTTGGTTTTGCACCGGTGAATGACGATGTTCGTCTGGCGTTTCGCGCTGTCGTCGAAAAACTCAAAATGGCTCAGGCAACGATAATCGAAGATTGTCCTGCGCTACCGTCGTCTGTCGTCACCTGGGCAGTGACTGCCACATTTGATGCCTTTCAACACGCGAAGGATAAAATTTACGACCCCACCGACATAGGCGATGCGGCAACCGCCTTTCTCGCTTTTGGCGAGCAATTCGGTCAGCAAAGTTTTGATGAAGCCCACGAACATCGGAACGTGATCGGAAACGCCTACGACGCTTTATTCGAGCGCAGTAGCTCGCGTATTTTAATCACCCCAACACTCGGCTGTGAAGCCTTTCCCCACGGTACGATTCACCCATTACAAATTGCAGATACACCCATTGAAATGCCATGGCTAGATTGGGCAGGATTTTTATACGACGCCAACCTGGCTGGATTGCCCGCCTGTGTGATTCCTATGGGATTGGGATCAGAGGGGTTACCACTATCGTTACAGATACTAGGCCCAGTAGGCAGTGATGACGAAGTATTGCGGGTTGCGGAAGCTATCGAGACATTAATCGGATGGCAACAATCGATTGTTGTGCCACTCGATATTTATGCTACGGCCCAAGAAACAGCCGTGGTATCAGCCTAGAATAATTTCGACTTATAGGGGTCGTGTGGAAATACTGACGCCTTTTGTGGCTCGATACCATGGAATTCGGCATTGATAGCAGACGTCCACATTTTGGCTCGGTCGCGTAGTTCACGCTTCTCGGTTTGCATGCGACCACGAGAAACGATAATGCCGAGATCCGCACCTTTATAGGTGTAGTCGCCCTCCTTATAAACGCGTAAGTAAAAGGCTTCGTCATTGTCTATCACATTAGTCCAGTCGAGATCATTACGGTCGAATGTTATGCCGCCGTATTTATCCATACGCCATACGCCGCTTTTAGGTGCGTGAGTCAACTGGCGCACCTTGTCTTCGGTTTGCTTTAATACCAACTGGCTCCAAAAGTCGTACTCATTCCAGCGGTTTTGAATGCGCCTGAGATCGACTTCGTAATTAACATCTAGATATTCCAGCAAGTGAAAAAGGAATAAGGGTACACCACCATAATGCGAAGTAATTAAATTGGTCATCGGACTGGCACCACTGATGCGTGGGTTAACCTCGCCCAGATAAGGTGTACCGTCATCACTATCTAGCAGAAAATCCATACAGAACACGCCTTTATAACCTTCCTTGTATAACCGGTCACCTAGATCGGATGCCATCTTTCGTAACTCGCGTCTAATTTTAGCATTGAAGATTTTTGGCCAGACATCATTACCACACCAACCACCTTTGTAAGGTGTAACCTCTTCGAAACCGGTGATATCAGTCTGGATCGGGCCGACCAATGTACCATGACGTGTAACGCAAACTTCTACCGTGCCAGGCATGTGGTTGATACGTTTCATTATTTTCAACTGCTCGTCTTTCATGTCTTCGGCATGTTTGTCCCAGTCGGCTTGTGACTTAATGAAAAAAGTCGTACGGCCCGAATCACCATAAGGCGTTTGTACTACCAAATCATTACCAAGCTGCGACTTCTTTGCCATTTTCATCAACTCGTCAAAACTATCGCACTTGCCTAGAGTATTAGGCGCGCTATCAATACCCGCCTGATTGGCAAGCTTGGTGAGTTCGATTTTTGAATCGAGTCTATTTCTCAGCGCGGATGAAGGCAGTGCGATATCGACACCCAGATCTTTACAGATAGCCTCTGTCTTTTCGTCAAACATGACAAATAATAACTTGGCCGGGCCATTGCCTGACTTTTTAATTTTATCGATCACTTCTTTATGCATCAGCATGTAGTTAACAACATCTTCCATCGACTTAAAGTCATCGCTGCCAGCTTCTTCCGGTACAAATACCCTTGGGTGGGCACCGTCAAATGAATCAAAATAATTGATGTGATAAAAACGATTAACGAATTTCTCTAAACCGAGCAAGTTAAACGAAGTGGGGGATACAAAAAATATGGGGGTTTGATTGCGGCGAAAGTAGGTGAGTATGTCCGATAGACCACGAATTTTTGCAGTTTTCTTCATTAATTAAGTCTCCTTCAATGAATGCTTATTTATTGGTATTTTCTGGCAAATCAATAGTGAGAAAAAGTATACATTAGTTGGTGAATAACCGTCATTGGTTTATGTAGGTAATAAATACTGCTCAATGTTCAAGTGACTCATCATGGAAATAATAGCGTGTTTACTCACCACTTTGTGGCTGGATAGTGGGTAAGTTTTGATTCAGTCAGCATTGCCTCAATCGCTAGTCCCTAGTCAGAAAAACCTGCTCAAACAAGTCTACAACTGTATCGAAAACTGGGTTGTAAGTGGTGCGTGCTACGGCAACACCATCAGGGCTTGGCGTATGCTGAGCGCCATACCAGTGCTGTTGTGAATTCAGGCAAGCCATGAAAATGGACATTATTTTCCCTGACATTTCAAAGTATTATGCAGCCAGCATAAATGATACTTTGCTCAACATAGGCAAAATAATATGGCATGAGTCCAGCTATATGTTTGCCCGAGACGATATCCACGGTCCATTTTCCTTAGATAGACACGGGGGCTTCTCATTAGTACTATCCACCGCTATTCACTCGACCAACCTTGGAATTCAAACTTATGAGCATTCAAATTTCTGATCAGGCCCTGCTTCGTACACAGGCTTATATTAATGGACAGTGGGTTGATGCCGACAGTGGGGAAAAACTAGCCGTCACCAACCCAGTCAATGGTGAAGTGATCGCGCAAGTCGCAAAATGTAGCACCGCGGAAACACGACGCGCTATCGAAGCAGCCGATAACGCACTTCCCGCCTGGCGTCAAAAAACGGCCAAAGAACGTGCCGGCTACCTACGCAAATGGTTTAACCTGATGATGGAAGCACAGGAAGACCTGGCGATCATCCTCACAACCGAGCAAGGTAAGCCCTTAGCCGAGGCCCGTGGCGAAATCACCTATGGCGCGAGTTATATCGAATGGTTTGCAGAAGAGGGCAAGCGTGTTTATGGCGACACGATGCCGGCGCCATCAAACGACAAACGGGTTGTCTGCATCAGGCAGCCGGTTGGTGTCGTCGCTTGTATTACACCGTGGAATTTCCCGAATGCCATGCTGACACGAAAAATTGCACCCGCACTAACCGCTGGTTGTACCGTTGTTTGCAAACCGGCCAATGCGACACCTCTATCGGCTTATGCATTCGTCGAACTGGCAGAACGGGCTGGCATTCCAGCGGGCGTTATCAATGTTGTTACCGGCGAGACGAGTGCTATCGGCTCAGAACTAACCTCTAACCCAACCGTCAGAAAGCTCACCTTTACCGGCTCGACTCCGGTTGGTAAGCAATTGATGGCCGAATGCGCGCAGACAGTTAAACGAACGTCGATGGAACTCGGTGGCAACGCACCTTTTATTGTATTTGACGATGCCGATCTCGATGCCGCTGTCACGGGTGCAATGATCAGTAAATATCGCAATGCAGGTCAGACCTGTGTTTGCGCCAACCGAATTTTGGTTCAAGAAGGTTGTTATGATGCATTTGCCGCGAAACTGGCCGAGGCCGTTGGCAAGCTTAAAATGGGTGATGGCATTAGTGATGGCACAACGGTTGGGCCACTCATTACCGAGAAAGCAGCCAATGATGTTATGGCATTCATTGAAGATGCAGTGAGCAAAGGCGCGACAGCCGTTGCTGGTGGCAAGCGATCAGAATTAGGTACCAACTTTGTCGAACCGACTATTTTGACGAATGTGTCTGATGACATGCGTGTTTTCCGAGAGGAAATTTTTGGCCCAGTCGCGCCTCTATTCAAGTTCAAAACTGAAGAAGAAGCCATTAAAATGGCCAACGATACCGAGTTCGGACTAGCCAGCTATTTCTACTCACGAGATATAGGTCGAATTTGGCGTGTCGCCGAGGCTCTCGAATACGGCATGGTCGGTATTAACGAAGGCATTATTTCTAACGAAGCCGCGCCATTTGGTGGCGTAAAAGAATCGGGGCAGGGCCGTGAAGGCTCCAAGTACGGCATGGATGACTATATGGAATTAAAGTACATGTGCATGGGTGGGATCGATAAGTAAACCCAGCCTGTTCTCATAGGTGGCATACCCTTCGCGTGTAGGGTGAAACCAATGCCGCCTTTTCGAACAAAGGGAAGGCGTCTTCTCTACTGCGAACTTTTTCTCCAACCCTCTGTCTATGCTCTGTCGTGCGTCATAAAATGATGCCGGTTTGACTTTATTTACGCATTAGGGGACTTCCATTTGAATATTAAAAAATTAAAACTGGCCGCTTTGGCTATTTCTATCAGCGTGTTCGTTTCAGCCTGCGCAACATTTGGCAAAGCAGACGAACGATGGGTTGATTACCAATCCTGGACAAAAATTACCGAAGGCCGAGTTAGCACGGGTGACCCGACTGGATTTGTCGGTACCGTACATGCTGGCCCCAAAGGTTATCGTGATATTTTCATTAACGATGTTGGAATCGCGACTAATCAGGGCACTGGCCCATATAAATACCCAATTGGAACCGTTATTGTCAAAGAACAATATAAAAACAAAGCTAAATGGGAAGTTCAAGATTCACCCGGCATCACTATTATGGTTAAAGTCGCTGCAAGCAACACGCCAAGTGCCGATAACTGGCGCTGGTCTGCTGGCTTAACCGACACACCTGAAAAAAATGCGTTCTGCTCGGGTTGCCACACAATTGCGTTAGCGAATGATTTTAACTTTACCAATGAAGATTTTTTCAAAACACAGTAAGTGATTAATATTACTGATCGATATCACTGATCAATAATACATGACCAAAATCTTTTAAGTCGTTTACCCAAAAGGCCTGATGTTGAAATATCAGGCCTTTTTTGTTTTTCGACGCCTTAACCTGGAATATGATAAACGGGTTGTTCACCTCAAACATAGTGTCGCTAATGCCACATTGCTGATAGTAGAAAGCAACCTGACTGATACGGTCAAGGCCGCAAAAAATAGAGGCTGGTTAAGCGCCGGAGAAACCTATGGTAGCGCGCTTCGAGCCAGCGCAAGCAACGGCAGCTTTGACATCTGCATGCCTCACTCCGAAGATTTTCATTTGAACGACTTCGACCTCACAAGCTATGACGGTTTTGTATTTACGGGTCACCCACACGCTCTGAGAGGGACAACAAGCTGTATTTCAACAAATTATGCCGCTTTTATTTTGTTCCCAGCCTTTTTTAACGCAAATAAATATGTAGCCTCGTCATAGGGTGTATGATTTTTCCAACAACGGAACAT
>JBDNJA010000181.1:0-6690 GCA_041688005.1 Gammaproteobacteria bacterium | reverse complement strand
GTCATTTAGCCATTCGTCGATTCCTAACAGACTGGCTAGGCTTTCGTGGCTGAATGAGATTTCTTGATCGAAGCCTTGCTCAATAAACCGTCTGTGCCCCCCAAGCTTGACTAGCAATCTGAGCAAGTATAATTGAGTTAGCTCGATGTCTGTGGGATCTCCCAAAAACTCAGTGGTGGGTGTTTTGGGACGGTTACGTGGCTTGGGCATAATGGCCTCCTTTATAGGTAGTCATTATACTATATTGCTACGACATAATAAGTCGTAGGAGTGGTTTATTGCTCATATGTTAGTTGTCTAATAGGTCCGGATTATCAGGCCTCAGCTATGGAGGAATCGGTGTTCAGCTTCGCCGAAATACGTACCGATCGCTTGTTAATCCGATCTTCCCAGATAAGAACATGAACTTTCCCTGCGCAACTGCATCATTTACGGTGGCGGTTAGATCGCTTGGCTTCGTCGTCTTTTGCCAACTCTCCTCTAGCCAACACCTCATATGATGTTTTTGTTCATCAGCTCGCAGTTTCCCGTCGTAGGGCCTACTCTTGGTGCGTCCGGCTTGACCACCATGGATGGTGGAAATGCAAATATTGCAGGAGAAATATATCTGCACTCCGCACCTGACCTCGCGGAAAAGCCCTTGCGATTCGCTAGTAGTTATCGTCTAATAAACATATAGTGTTCAACAGTGATCTTCCTACATGAGACTTTCACCCCATTAGTTCATGCCCATGCTGGGCGTACACAAGGTGCTGCTGTCGGACAATTTTTCTACAGCGTTTCAAAATTGCCGCAGAGCACAGCGTTAGCTTTATCTAAAAGGAGTGGCTTTATGCCCCAGGTTGAAAGTAAATCAAATATGTCAATAGATATTGAAGTTAAATCAAGAGCGGGTGAGAAAAAAGGTCATATATCATTAACTAGTGGAAACTTATATTACTATAGAGTAAATGCTAAAAATGAGTCTGCTAGATATACTTACCAACAATTAATTGAGTTAATAGAAAGAGATTTAGAAGATTAATAACTTTCTTTGAATTCGTCTCGTAAAGCTAATTAAATGTAAGAGATATGATGTTGTCAACTAAAGAACAAGATGTGCTTACAACGCTTGGTAAATCAATTCGCGAGATATATTTTCACAAAATACCTGATATCTCTCTATTAGAAGCGCTACTTGAAGAATCTGATAAAATACGCTTTCATCTTCCACTTGATAAAGTTTGTGGATTCATAGACGAGTATGGTGAATCAGGCCTGAGCAGTAATATATTTAGTGCGAATTTTGAAACCGATCTGTTAATAGATTCGGCATGTTTATATAGTTATCCCAATCTGATCAATTTAACTTTGACTTTGACTTGTACAAATATGGAGGCCAACTCTATAGATGATACAGATATTGCGGATATGCAGTTAGCCATTGTTAATCTAACAGAACTACAAACGGTTACTTTTAACCTAATAGGCAAGATGCAACGTTTTCCAATAGATCAGTTGAAGGAATTTATGTTTTTTCCAGATAGTAATATATCAGTTGAATTTACATCATCGAAGAGCAAAAGAATAAGGGAATGAGTGTATATAAAAGCTAACGAAGTTAATCAACCGGACGAATAATGGTTGTCATCGTTTCAGAAAAATATAAAGGGCAACAACAACGCCAACCTACGCGGCAGTTATTAAGGCGTTCAGGCTGTAGGAAAATAGCTAAACCACTGAACTTAAAGAAGGCAATCGGTTAAAATAGTTTTTACCCGCTTATCAGGCTTAACATGTCCAATTTCCTCGATGATAATTTGAATCAAAGTGTCTTTTTCAGAAATACCGGGGTCTAGCTTCTAGCCTGACCTCACAATCACCCCAACTCTCGTCACAGATTTAAGGGCCATTAGTTAAGCGCTAAGTCATTGTATTACTTCGCTCTTTTGTAGTTCATGAAGAAGGCTCTACCGTTTGTCTTACAGACCTTTCGATCATAACTCCGGTTTGGGCGAACCGGTTCAAGGGGTTGACGGTGTCTTTAAGCCGGAAGACGTCGATGAGCTAGTGGCTGCACTAAAACCATTTTATCAAAGAGAGACCGTTTAATGTCGAAACTGTCCACGATTCTGACGGCATTACTGAATGATATTCGCATTGTATTAAATCAGGCACGAAGCCAGGTTCAACAAAACGTCAATAGCCAGATGGTGCAGGCCTATTGGCATATTGGGCGGCTCATTGTAGAGCAGGAACAACAGGGCAAAGAACGCGCTGCCTATGGTAAGGGGCAGCTTCAGGCGCTTTCAAATCAACTTAAAGCAGAATTTGGTAAAGGCTTCGATACCAGTAACTTACGTAACATGCGGCGCTTTTATCTCGCATTCTCAATTTGGGAGACAGTGTCTCTCAAATTGAGTTGGTCGCATTATAATGTGCTGGCTCGACTCGAAAATGACAAAGCGAGACAATGGTATTTGAAAGAGGCTGTAGAACAAAGCTGGAGCGTACGTGCTCTGGACAGGCAGGTAGGTGTTATGTACTACGAGCGTCTCTTATCCAGCAGCAATAGACCTGCCGTAGAGCAAGAGGCACGCGATAAAACAACGTCACTGATAAACAATAAGGACTACCTGCGCGACCCATATATACTCGACTTTCTAGGCCTGCCATCACAAAGCCGGCTGGAAAACGATATAGAACAAAGCATAATCAGCAACCTGCACACTTTTTTATACGACCGGGAAAGGCCCTAAGCCTTTTCCAAGCCAGACAGACAATGGGTAAAAAAGGGTAACGTCCCCTTTTTCCGCATTTTATATTAGAATCACATACCTCGTTCAGGCTCATCTCATATTGGAGAAGACTGAAAATTGACATATGTGGGTAGGGCTTTTATAGTTCCTATTTTTTCCTTCAATCGGGTGCAGGATCTAACTAATATTAATCAAGAGTGAGGAGAAAAATGGCTAACACAGCAAATGACACGATCAATGAATGGCTCGCAAAACTGAATGCTGCGTTACAGGACAAAAATAGCCAACAGGCGGCAGAGCTGTTCGCAGAAGAGAGTTACTGGCGAGATTTCGTCAGTTTCACCTGGAACCTGAAAACCATGGAAGGCCGCGCCGAGATCGCCGCCATGCTTGACGCGACGCTCGATGCGGTGAAACCCGCTAACTGGACACTGGATGGCGATGCGTCGGAAGCCGGCGGAATCACTGAAGGCTGGATCAAGTTTGAAACCGCCTCCGCCCGTGGCGAAGGTCACCTGCGTCTTAATGCAGACGATCATGCGTGGACCTTTTTAACCACCACCTACGAATTAATAGGCCACGAGGAAGCGACGGGGTCGACTCGACCCAAAGGCGTCGAACACGACCTTAGTCGAGGTCGCAAGAGCTGGCTGGAGAAAAAGGAGCAGGAAGAAGCCGAACTCGGTTACGAGCATCAACCTTACTGCGTGATTATCGGTGGCGGACAGGGCGGTATCGGGCTTGGCGCTCGTCTGAAACGGTTGGGTGTGCCCACAATCATCATTGAAAAGAATCCGCGCCCAGGCGATAGCTGGCGCAATCGTTATAAGTCCCTGTGCCTGCACGACCCGGTCTGGTACGACCACATGCCTTACCTGCCCTACCCCGACCACTGGCCGGTGTTTGCTCCCAAAGACAAAATCGGTGATTGGCTGGAAAGTTATACCAGAGTGATGGAGCTGAACTACTGGAATTCTACTGTTTGTGAAAAAGCGGAATACGACGAGACCAGTAGCGAGTGGACCGTGCACGTTGTACGCGACGGCAAACCGGTGGTACTGAAACCGAAGCAACTGGTGATGGCAACGGGCATGTCGGCGGTGCCGAACATTCCGAGTATTCCCGGCATGGATAGCTTCAAAGGCGATATCCACCATTCATCGAAACATGCCGGTGGGGATAAATACGTAGGCAAGAAAGCGGTGGTGATCGGCTCCAACAATTCCGCGCACGATATCTGCGCCGCCCTGTGGGAAAGCAGTGTCGATGTCACCATGGTGCAGCGCTCGTCTACTCACATCGCCCGCTCTGAAACCTTGATGGACCTGGCGCTCGGTGACTTGTATTCCGAGGAGGCCGTCGCCGATGGCATGACCACACACAAGGCGGACATGGTTTTTGCATCGCTGCCTTATCGCATTCTGCCCGGGTTGCAGGTGCCGGTATATGCCAAAATGAAGGAACGTGACAAGGATTTCTACGACCGCCTCGAAAAGGCCGGCTTCATGCTCGATTTCGGCGAAGACGGCAGCGGCCTGTTCTGCAAATATCTGCGCCGTGGCTCGGGCTATTACATCGATGTCGGCGCTTCGGAACTGATCGCCAATGGCGACATCAAGCTTGCTACCGGTCAAACCGACCGCATCACCGAAACCGCTGTGGTGCTGGCAGACGGCACTGAGATCCTTGCGGATGTAATCGTGCTCGCGACCGGCTACGGCTCGATGAACGGCTGGGCGGCACAGTTGATCAGCCAGGGAACTGCAGATAAAGTTGGCAAGTGCTGGGGCATGGGTTCAGACACCACCAAGGATCCGGGGCCATGGGAGGGCGAGCTGCGTAATATGTGGAAACCCACCCAACAACCGGGCCTGTGGTTTCATGGTGGCAACCTGCACCAGTCACGTCACTATTCGAGCTACCTTTCGCTGCAACTCAAGGCGCGCATGGAAAACATTGCAACGCCGGTCTATGGTTTGCAGGAAGTACATCACACCAGCTAGGTTGATCGGTGACGGCGAGATTGTTATTTCGCCGTCACCATTTCTCAGCAAGAAACCATTCGTTAAAAGGATTAAAGCCCGCCTGCCTAAAGGCCAGATCGAATCTGGCCTGAAATGCCCGCCGGTGGTTTCATTGGAGCACTCGACAAAAAAAACCATTTGACTTCATCTCGAAACTAGCATCACTGGTGCCCAAACCGAAGGTCAATCTCACACGGCTTCATGGTGTTTTTGCGCCAAACAGCAAGCACAGAACCCTGGTCACGCCAACCAGACGGGGCAAGAAGAGGCAAATAGGTGATCTACAAGATGACAAAACCGATGGAGAACGACGGGCGGCCATGACCTGGGCCCAGCGACTGAAAAGGGTGTTCAATATTGACGTGGAGACCTGTACTCATTGTGGAGGTGCCATAAAGGTAATTGCTTGTATCGAAGATCAGGAGGTCATTGATAAGATCCTGTCCCATCTAAGGAAAAAAGACAGTCTGCCATCACCTTCTATTGTTCTACCCGAAGCCAGGGGAACAAAACGGAACAAGAAAAGACAGGCAGTGCGCCGAGATAAATCGGCAGAAGATTGAAGGTGAAAGCCCTTTATCAGGTAAGGCCTAGCAAGCCGCCAGAACCCCGAGTCATGGGCGGTTGTCAGTAATGGCAATGGTTAAGCGTTGAGAGGGGAAGATACAGGCTCAGTATTGAGCTGCGAGTTGTACTGGCTGGTGGTATTACTCACATACGCCTTCAAGTGAGCGCCATGGCGCACCAATTTGGTTCTTCTTCGGAGTAAATTATGCGTCGCGCGCATTTCCTTTGGATGGGCGTAAGCCAATGGAAAGATCCCCCTCGCATGAGGCTGGCTATCTTGAACGAATCAATATGATCATTTTTCGCTTTACCACCATGAATGGCTTTCATGTACAACGCATGGCCGAGAATGAAATCGACACCGATGTCCTCACAGAAATCAGACACCCAATACCAGCAATGCATACACTCGACACCGACCACGATATTCCCCAAGTAGGGTTCTAACAGTTTATACAGCTTGTCAGGGCTATCCGAGATTTCTTTGTGGACACAGGTTTGACCATCCTGATCGATAATGCAAACATACAAAAGTCGCGCATGTAAATCGATACCACAATAATATGGATTTAAGTTATTATAAAAATTCATTGAGTTTTCTCCGGTTTGGTTTTGGCACCTTCAGGTTAGCGAAAATCGCTCAGCTAAAGGAGGCTCAATGAGTATCAAGGCATTGCACCGGACTCCGGTGCATGCGGCGTTAGAGCTATAGGACAGTATGGATTACGATTCAGAAAGATATTATCAATTAACTAGGCCAATCGTTTCAGATGAAACAAGGAGAGCAAGGCACTTTCTTGTTTTTATTTGCACGCTAATAATAGCGACTTTCTTTTTAAATATAGATTTAAGTCAAATAAAATTTGTGGGTATCGACTTATCCAAAACATCTTCGTTTAAGATCAATGTTGTTTCTCTTTTAATATTAAGCTTTTGGAATTTGATATTACTTATCAATTGGAAACGAGATAAATACGATTCAATCGAACGTAGTGCATTGATCAAAGAAGAGGTTTCAAGAGTAGGAGCTGAAATTAAAAGACAAGATGATGAGTTCGCACAAGGCTCTAAAGTCACTTTTGGTAATCGTGAAAACCAACAAAAATATAATAATTAATATAAAAACCACATGGTACGCATGAGTAATTTAACATGTTTTGAGCGTAAATTAGCTCTTATAAATTTCTCTCTACCACATTTTCTAAGCTTAATTGCAATGGTAATTCTACTTATTGAAATGTGCAAATAGCTCTAATCGGATAGCCGGGGGTCTTTCTCCCCCAGCCTCCACAACACCCTGCATGCGGATCTACCCCAAGGGCACTTTGTCGCTTCGCTTATGTGGACTCCCCCTCGCTGTC
>JBDNJA010000180.1:0-2611 GCA_041688005.1 Gammaproteobacteria bacterium | reverse complement strand
TAAGATCGACATCTAAATCTTCTTGTTGAGTTTCTGCCTGTGTTTGTTGTTTTCGTCTCGACCAGCGAGATAGTCTGCTCTCGTTATCATGAGTTTTCATCAATGTTGAGTCGGTCGTTTTTTGGGCTCGCCCACTTGGCCTTTAGCCTCACCCTTCCAGTCTTTAAGCTTACGTTTGGTTTTTTTAACGGCGACATAGTGTTGCAGGATAAAAGCCTCGCTCCACTGGTAGAGTTCGGGCGGTATCTCTACCGCGTAGACATATTCATCCCCTTCCAGGTAAGCATGTACTTCGTCAAAACTTAAACTCACCAAATAAGGTATTGGCATTTCATTAGGGTCATCGACTTCGCCAGCAACGATGTAACAACCGGGTTGAGGTGACATTAAGTTATGGTAATAACTTTCGCATTCATCGACGTGCAGTTGTAATCCTAGTCCACTCACCAGGTAGCGTTCGACGCCATTATTTTCGTGTATCAATTGAACGGCAGCATTAGCGGGTTCTATTGAACTGACGACACCGATGGCTTTGTAGGTGAAGTCAATCCAGGGGTTATCAGACGGTGTTTTTTCCATAATGACCGCAATCGGCATTTTATTGGGTAGCGTCTGATTAAAGTCTTCCAGCTCGATACTTTGCATATTTAATCTCACAGTCTGTTTCGCAAATACCAATAACATATTAACTATCGCAAGTTAAATAGTTTGCAAATGTTATACCACTCAGTAAAAGGCTTAAAAGAAAGTGTTTTGTTACTCAGCTAAAGCCTAAAAACATCAATTTGAGACATTATGTCCCGACATTCTGACTGGTTCGGGACAAAATATCTCATTATAGAAACTGTATGCTGCTAGCTTTTTGGAATGAGTTATCAATATAACTGCTCAATACCCCTTATTCCCGAGTGGGTAAATTGTTTACAGGTATGTCTATTGGTCAATTTTGCAGTTGGTTCAAATTCTAAATATCAGGTTAAGCCGTCGTCACGGTATATTTCTTGCTGTTTCCTTTATAGGCACTGTCTGTCAGAAGTGACTAAATACGGCAAAGTGCCTAATATGGCATTAAAGAAAATGGATCGATTTGTATGTGTCAACTACACCCTACAGTTACTAACTGAACAACAAGGCGTTTTGAATGAGTAGACAATTAGCTCACTATTCCGATGTTTTCATGAACGTAAAACAGGTATCAGATTACCTGCATTTAAATGAGAAAAAAATATACGCATTGATTGGTGAGGGACATATACCGGCGACGAAAATAACCGGAAAATGGATGTTCCCTAAAGAATTGATCGACAAATGGATGCTCGACTCAACCCATAATGGGTTACTGCACGATCGCCTCATTATTGCCGGTGGTGATGACCCGTTACTCTACCGAGTGGTGTTAGCGCTCACGGAAGCCCTGGGTAACAAAGCATTAATCACCTATTCACCTGGTAGCACTCGCCAGGGTCTTGATTTGCTCAATTCAAATAAAGTCGATGTTAGTTGTATCCACTGGGGACCTGAGCAAGAAAGCAGTCGGCGACATCCGTCTCTGTTACAACAATATCAAAAGCACCACGAATGGGTTCTGATCCGTGCTTTTAAGCGCGAGCAAGGATTAATGTATCGGGCTAACTCGACTGAGAGCAAACCATATATTCCTGACATATTTGATCAAAAATATCGGTGGTCAGTCCGCCAGACAGGTTCGGGGGGGCAACGATTTTTGATGGAAATTTTGAGCCAACATGGACTTAATTATGATGGACTTAATGTTAGCGCAAATGCTCGCTCCGAGCGTGAAGCGGCGTCTACTGTTGCGTCACAAACAGCCGACATTGCCTCTGGCACACGTTCTATCGCAGAAGAGTTTGGACTCGACTTTATCAGTCTCGGTTGGGAGGCATTCGACTTTGTCGTGCCGAGAAACATCTGGTTCCGACATCTGTTTCAAAATTTTATTGCCAATATCAAGTCTGATGCGGGCGTGACCATCGCAAATCAACTAGGTGGTTATCAGCTGGATGAGTGCGGTGATCTGATCTGGGGTGAAGACTAATACTGAGCGAATAACTTTTCTTTTTCGGACTAGGATGTACAATCGCGGCTTCTTAAATTTGCATCGTTTTAATGTCTAAAACAATCCTTCCTATTCCAGTCCCCTCTAGTGCCAATCCGCTTCATGTCGGTCAATTGTATGGCAGCAGCCGCAGTTTATTGCTGGCCGAACAAATCGCAGAGCATAAAGGTCTGTCTGTGATTGTCTGCAACGACATGGCTGATGCAGATCAGGTCGAACAGGAAATACTCTTTTTCTCGCATCAAAAGCACGACATCTTTCGTTTCCCTGATCTCGAGACACTGCCTTACGATCAATTCTCGCCACACCAGGACATTATCTCAGAGCGTATTAAATGCCTGGCTAACATCCCTTTTGCGAAACAGGGCATTCTAACATTACCGATTAGCACGTTACTGCAAAAGGTAGCGCCATCACACTTTATTCAACAGCGCTCTCTCTGCCTGAAAATCGGCGACACTCGTGACCCGATTCAATTGCGAGAAGATTTGATCCAATTTGGTTATCGTTCTGTTTCTCGGGTCGAAGAGCATG
>JBDNJA010000179.1:0-6800 GCA_041688005.1 Gammaproteobacteria bacterium | reverse complement strand
CTGAGGATGCATAATGACTGAATTGAACAAAAAGATATGTGATGTTTTTGCAGGCTTGGTAGTCCGCAAAGACCTTGTTAAAACCGTAAAAGGCAATGCCATTGTGCCGTCTTACGTACTTGAGTATTTGTTAGGGCAGTATTGTGCGACCGATGATGAAGATAGCATTGAGAGTGGCATTCAAACGGTTAAAGAGATTTTAGCTAAGCATTACGTGCATCGTAATGAAGCCGGTCTAATACGCTCAAATATTCGTGAGAAGGGTCGTTATAAGGTTATAGATAAGGTTGGTGTTGCACTCAATGACAAAAAAGACGTTTATGAGATGACCTTTTCAAATCTCGGGATTAAGAAGGTATTAGTTGATTCTGGCACAGTAAAAAAACATCCCAAGCTATTGGTGGGTGGTGTTTGGTGCATTGCCGATGTTGAGTATGAACATACTGAAGACAAAGATGCCAGCCCTTGGATTCTCTCAACGATTAAACCAATTCAGATGTCTAACTTTGATTATGATAGTTACATCGAATCACGTAAACAATTCACCTTGGACGAATGGATTGATACGTTAATGCAGAGCATTGGTTTCAATCCTGAATTTTTCGGCCGACGTAGTAAATTGAATCAGTTACTTCGTCTAGTTCCATTCTGTGAACGTAACTATAACCTGATTGAATTAGGCCCCAAGGGTACGGGTAAATCTCATATTTATTCTGAGTTTTCACCACACGGCATTTTGATATCAGGTGGTGAAGTTACTGTGCCCAAGTTATTCGTTAGTAATGCCGCCAACGGTAAAATAGGCCTGGTAGGCTATTGGGATGCCGTCGCTTTTGATGAGTTTGCGGGTAAGAAAAAGAAAGTCGACAAGTCGTTAGTCGATATTATGAAGAACTACATGGCGAATAAATCATTCTCGCGTGGCGTAGAAACGTTGGGAGCGGATGCCTCAATGGTATTTATTGGTAACACAGAACACAGTTTGCCTTATATGCTTAAGCACACTAATTTGTTCGATCCTCTGCCTGAAAAATTTTATGATTCTGCATTTTTAGATCGTTTACATTTTTATATTCCAGGCTGGGAAGTCGACATCATCCGTGGAGAAATGTTCTCTGACGGTTATGGTTTTGTAGTTGATTATCTGGCTGAAATTCTCCGTCACCTACGGAATCAGGATTACTCGGATAATTACAAAGAACACTTTACCTTATCGCCAGATATATCAACTCGTGATCGGGATGGTATAAACAAAACATTCTCAGGATTGATGAAAATCCTATTTCCGCAGGGCGGTGCAACGCCTGATGAGATTGAAGATGTGCTGAGGTTTTCAATGGAAGGCCGCAAGCGGGTCAAAGATCAGCTTTTCAGAATGGATACAACCTATGCTGCGGTTAACTTCGCTTATACCGATAACCAGGGTAAAGAAAAGTCAGTCGCTACGCTGGAAGAATTAGAATATCCCAACTACTTCAACCAAACAGCGGGGGACGGTGATGATACTGGCTTGCCAACGCCGGGTATGCCGACCACAAGCGCTGATGCAGGGCATGGCCTTACTGAAGTCGAGAATAGCTCTATAGAGGCCACACACAAGCCGATAGTGCCAGAGCTTATGGAACAGCACCTCACCTTTATGGAGAATCAGCGGGGCGTTAGTTACGATAACCTGATTGGCCCCTATATCAAGGGCGCTAAACATATCACCATCACTGATCCTTATATTCGTCTATTCTTTCAGGCGCGAAACTTGATGGAGTTGATGGAAACCATCGTTAAGAACAAAGCAGAAGATGAAGAAGTGGTAGTCAGCTTAATCACTGTCGAAGATGAGTATAAAGGTGATCAGCAACGAGAGTTCTTTGATCAGATACAAAGCTCAATGTTTTCAGTGGGCGTTAAATTTGCCTATTCATTTGATAACTCCGGCTCACAACATGCCAGACATATTGTTACGGACACTGGGTGGAAAGTGCTGCTAGATCGAGGTTTAGATGTTTTCCAGTTATACGATATGAATAATACTTTTCAGCTTTCAAATCGTTTACAGCAACATAGAGCTTGTAAGGCTTTTGAGATTACCTATATTAAAATTGATGACGGTTGCTATGGGTAATACCAGTACATTGGTGAATGCTGGCGGTGCAAAGGATTTGATTAATCGATAATCATTAAAATGGCTCTGTATCAAAATCATGTTTCACAGGCTCATGCTATATTCATTCAACTACATAATCCAATCATATCCGTTGCCGGTGAGTAACTATGTTGGGGAAGTGCAAGTAAAATCACTTGGGGATAATCTGGCACAACAGACATGGCGAGGTACCTACCAGCCAGTGGGTGTATCTGCTGAAGTAGTAGACGGTATTTTACAGGGGTTCTACGACGCGATTGCTGGAAGGATTGGTGAACTCCATACTCGTCGGAAGTGATACCACTTTTAAGAAGAGCAAAGGGTGCGGTGGTACATGAGAATTACTTCTATGTACTACTGACTCTTTAACCATTCATTTTTTCTGAAAACAGATCAATTTTTTTTGAATTGCCTGAAATAAAAATTGCGCCTATAATTTCTTCTTAAAGCCTATCCAGCCTTTATTTCCCCAGAGGGAGAATGCAAATGTCTGATATACCAGCAGGAACCGGTCAGCGAACCACAGGCCTCACCGGTGTTAATATTCCAATTTTCGTGCTCACCGGCGGATTTATAGTTCTGTTCTGCTTGTTGGCGCTTTTTAGCCTCGACCTGCTTTCATCGGTAGTGGACGCGGGATTTACCTGGTCGGCAAAATACTTCGGTTTATATTGGCAACTGTTGCTATTGGCAACATTTTTTATGGGTTTGGTTATCGCCGTCTTGCCCGGTGGCAAAGCGATCATGGGCGGACTCGATAAACCCGAATTCTCGACATTTCAATGGGGTTCCATGATCATGTGCACACTGCTGGCCGGTGGTGGCGTCTTCTGGGCCGCAGGAGAGCCAATGGCACACTTCCTCTCGGTACCGCCTTTGTTCGAAGGCATTGAGGCCAATACCGCCGAAGCCGTGCCCTATGCTTTGGCGCAATCCTATTTACATTGGGGATTTCTGGCTTGGGCAATCCTGGGAAGTCTGACCACCATTATGCTGATGTATTACCACTACGAAAAAGGATTGCCATTGGCACCGCGTACGCTTTTGTACCCAGTATTCAAAGAGAAAGCGATTACTGGGCCAATTGGCTGGATCACGGACGCGTCCTGCATTATTGCCGTGGTCGCCGGCACGGTTGGGCCGATCGGTTTTCTCGGTCTTCAGGTCAGCTATGGCCTCGATTCCCTATTTGGCATACCCAACGGTCTGCCTACTCAGGCCCTAGTTATTGCTGGCTTGGTTGCAATCTACACCATCTCGGCCATTACCGGAGTCAATAAAGGCATTCAGCTCCTTAGTCGGATCAACATAATTCTGGGTGGTATTTTGCTGGTTTTCATCCTCGTAGTTGGACCGACGAGCTTTATAATTAGCAGTTTCTTTAGTGGTCTGGCGACGCATTTTAGTAATTTCTTTCAACTCGCTCTTTACCGGGGAGACGCAGGGCTTTTCGGCGATGCTGGATGGCTAGGTTGGTGGACGGTCTTCTTCTGGGGTTGGTTTCTAGGCTATGGCCCATTAATGGCGATATTTATAGCACGAGTTAGCCGAGGTCGTTCAGTGCGAGCCATCGTCCTAATGCTGTCGATCATCGCGCCACTGGTTACGATGATGTGGTTCACCATTGTTGGTGGCACAGGCCTGGGTCTCGAACTCGCGGAGCCGAACACGATCTCCAAGGCATTCGAGGGATTTAATTTACCCGCCGCACTCTTGGCTATAACCCAGGCTATGCCGCTCGGCTTTATAGTCTCATTTCTGTTTCTGGTGTTGACCACTGTTTTTGTCGCGACCACTGGAGACTCGATGACTTACGTCATTTCTGTATCTATGTCCAAGACTGACAATCCGTCTACCGTGGTCAGAGTTTTCTGGGGCATTGCCATGGGAGTAATGGCGTTGATACTAATATCCGTCGGATCCGGAGGAGTTGGGAAGCTGCAATCCTTTATTGTCATTACTGCCGTTCCGGTTTCAATTATTTTGTTGCCATCGCTGTGGGGTGCTCTACAGATTGTGCTGGAAAAGGGCAGAATTCTAAAAAGCGCCGAAGTCAGCAAAAAGGCTAGTGCTGATGCTTGACTAATAGCGATTTAGAGTTGGTTTCTTGGCTTGGGTGGCTTTTTGGGCCTGCGCACACCGTCGTTTGATACTGGTGTGATCTGAGTCAGTCAGCCTATTCGCTAGTCCGGCTCTAATCGGGTTTAAATCGACATAAGCGGCAAAGGCCATTTATGATTTTTCATCGAGCAGTACCTGGCTGGAAAAACGGCCTTCCCAGAAGCGTCCAGTACAATCGTCTTCCTGATTCGCGAAGCTTGCTATGCCTTCGTTGATGATTCTTATAAACCAATTGATATCCATTAAGCGCTCACGCCAGAGCGCTGTGGACCTATCAAGATAGCTTGGCCGCGAATAGTTATCATATTATTGCCAATGATAACTCTCTGCGGCCATACCTGAAGGGTTGTAGGTAATGACAGGTCTGGTCAAATAAGCAGTCGTTCCAACCAATATGGGAAATTGACTTTTCGATGTCGCTTACGTTCAGCATCGGTATCAGGTTTTTCAACGCCATGTGATGTACCTTCCTGAAGCTAACTCGGCGACACGTAGAGCGTCGCCGGTGACCGCGAAACCGGGTTATCTTTCGCTCGGGCATAGTGGGGCCTTGCGAGTATCAATGTATTGCTTTACCAGCTCGGTCAGGCGGCGGTCAAAGCTGTGATAATGTCCCGGGCAGACTTCGTTGGTTTTTAATTGCAGTAATTGTTCCATGCTGTCGAGGAACTCGGTGATCACCGAATCTTCGAGATCGTCCAACAGTTGGCCATCGTAAACCACATCGCCGGAGAAAAACTGCTGACTTCTTGCGTCGTACAAGCCCATCGAGCCAGAGGAATGTCCGGGCAGATGCATGACCTCAAAGGCGCGATTGCCAAGGTCAATAACATCGCCGTGTTGCAGAGCCTGCGGACAGGCTTTACCGCTTGCGTAAATCTCGGGGGCTTGTCCCCGTGCTGGATAGCTTACAATGGAGAGTCTTTTCCCCCGTTGTAAGGTGTCCGGCCCATGGAACTGCAGAAAAATACGCATCACGTATTCAGGTTAATGTACCATTTTGTATGGATGCCAAAATATCGGCATAAGGTTTTCAATGAACCTTATCGGGAAACTCTAAAGGCAATTATAGAAAAAATTGGTTATGACTACGATATCGAAATAGTGGAGTTGGAAGTACCCGAAGACCATATTCATATAGTTGTTCGAGGTGTTCCGAAGATGGCGCCATCCGATGTGATGCAGATCGTAAAGAGTATATCGCGAGAGAGTTTTTCCGGAGATTAAAAGGCGTTATTTTTGGGGAGGTAAATTGTGGACTCAAAGTTACTTTGTGGAAACAATAGGAAATGCAAATGAAGAAGTGATTAGACAATATGTTCAAAATCAACTGACAGAGTACGAAAAAAAAGAAAGTAAATCGAAGCAGATTGATCTGTTCTAAAGTGCGTAAGCGCTCCAAAAACTCGGTCGCTTGCGGCCGAGATTTTTATCTAGTTCCAAATCAAAACGATGCATGCTGGCACGTAAACTGGTGAGGGCGGTGATGCCCGATATGGGACTGCCAGCCATCGCAACGTGCAGCGTAAACAGTGCTTTTTTTTCAGCCGGAAATTCAATCTCCTCAATCTTACTGAATAGGAATATCTTTTTATTTCGAAAGAAATAAAGTCGAACCAACTTGATTAACTGGCTCTTGTTGAGCCCTTTTCCATCTAGATAATTTGGGTCAATAAACTCAGAAAAATCACTGGCTCTGCTATTTTCGGCGGTTTCAATTGTCGAGTCAATCCTCATTGCTATTTCGTCTTCTCTGAATAGTGGTTCGGTGGAGCAGGCGTTGAGTAGCAGGGTGATACTTAAAACGAGGGATAGTGTAGTTAGCTTAATCATTAATTATGTTGGCAGAAGTGTCGGAGCCGACTCCAGTAGTCAACGCCATAGTCGACTCCGACACTTATCTATCTAGCCGCTACCAACCAGTGGCTTGTTGAACCCCTTTGCCTAATTCGGCAGGTGAGCGAACAGTCTGTACGCCGGCTTTTTCTAATGCGGCAAACTTATCGGCTGCGGTGCCTTTTCCTCCGGCAATAATGGCGCCGGCATGACCCATGCGCTTGCCTTTGGGGGCAGTCACACCAGCAATGTATGACACAACCGGTTTGGTGACATTACTCTGGATGAATTCAGCTGCTTCTTCTTCTGCAGTGCCACCAATTTCCCCAACCATTAAAATTGCTTTGGTGTCAGGGTCGGCTTCAAACAAAATGAGTGCGTCGATAAAGTTGGTGCCAGGAATCGGGTCACCGCCTATGCCAATGCAGGTGCTTTGGCCGTAGTTCAAGTCAGAGGTCTGTTTCACGCATTCATAAGTAAGCGTGCCAGAACGTGATACAACACCGACTTTACCCGCCATGTGCATCGGCCCAGGCATGATGCCAATTTTGCATTCATCCGGTGTAATAATACCAGGGCAATTGGGGCCAATTAATCGAGCGCCACTCATTTCAACAGCAATTTTTGCTTCTAGCATGTCGAAGGTTGGAATGCCTTCGGTAATACAGACGATTAATTTAATGCCTGATTCAGCAGCTTCGAT
>JBDNJA010000178.1:0-2532 GCA_041688005.1 Gammaproteobacteria bacterium | reverse complement strand
GGAAGGTAAGTTCAGGAAGGCTAGATCAGCTGAAAGAGCCAAGGGTCATTCCATATCGCACCCGTAATGTTACATTCCCCCGATGACTGGACCCTTTAGACTATAATATGTGGGAGCCATTTATCACGTCGCTTCGAGGGGAAACCGTCGGGAAGCGATCTATGACGATGATGAAGACCGTTCCAGGTGGTTTGAAATTCTTTCAAAAGTATGTGACCGCTTTAATTGGCGAGTTCATGCTTATTGTTGATGCATAATCACTATCACGCTGTTATTGAAACAATCGAATGAAACTTGTCGAAAGGTATGCGCCAGTTCAATGGCGTTTATACGCAATATTAAAATCGCCAGCATAATCGGGTTGGACATGGTTTTCAGGGTCGATAAAGAGAGTTATTTGCTGGAACTATGCCGATATATCGTTCTAAATCCAATTCGTGTACGTATGATAAAGGATGCGGAAGGTTGGACATGGAGCCGTTATTTATCCATTATCGGCGTGAGCACCCCGCCAGATGGCTTGAAGTTGAGTCACTTTGGCTTGCAACGTAAACGAGTCAGAGCGAAGTGTAATGGTAAGCACTACACAGCAGTCGGATTGTGAAAAGCCTTGATACAATAACGCCTCAACGGTAAACGTCAAATTAGGATTTAGCACAGGCACGACCAGGAATTTTTATGAACTCAGATAACCCAAAAGTACAAACACTGCTGACACTCGGTGATCCGAGCAACAAACTTAACTGGCCAGACTATGTTAAGCAATATGACTTTACCCTAGACGACGTACCCACATTGCTCATGCTGTATGCCGACGAAGAAATAAATTCAATGGATTCAGATCGACCCGAAGTCTGGGGTCAGGTGCATGCCTGGCGAACCTTGGGGCAGCTTGGCAGTGAAGCAGCCATCGAGCCCATCATCCGGAGTTTTGATACCCTTCATGATGACGATTACGCGCAGAGTGAACTGTGCAAAGTGATTAGTATGATTGGCCCCGTTGCTATCCCAGCATTGGTCGAGTACTGGCAGCAACCCGAAAAAAACGAATTCAGCTATTGCCTGGCCGTCGATTCTCTGTGTGAAATTGCTAAATTTCATCCGGCGCATCGGATACAGGTGATCGATATTTATCTCAACTATATGAAACATCCGTACACATCAGAGCGAATTTTGAATGGTTTGTTAATCGCGCAATTAATGGACTTAAAAGCAGTTGAAGCTATCGATGGAATTCGTGGTATGTTCGCTTCAGATTGTGTTGATTTAAGCTGCGCGGGTGATCTGGAAGAGGTAGAAATAGACCTCGGATTGCGTACTCAACGTTCAACACCCAAACCAACCTTCGCTGAAATGCATGGTTATGAAAGCCCACTCGAATCTTTTAATATTGAACTCAATGACGAAGAAGGTGGTTTTTTTCAAGTAGTCGAAAATTGCCTACTGCGTTACGGCACTGATGATTCCATTCTAGACGTCTCAGAACTAGACGGTTTTTTTGCTGCGCTTGCCTGTGCACCGATTACTATTATGCCATCCATCTGGATGCCCGCCATATGGGGTGGTGAGCATCTTGTTCCGCAGTGGGAATCAGAACAGGAAATAACCGAATTTAGTCAATCGATTATGCTGCACTACAACGGTGTGATGTCTGATTTTCAGGGGCAGGAGTATGAACCATTATTTCTGGATGGCATTCACCCATCTTCCGAATTACTCAACGTGGATGAATGGTGTGAAGGTTTTGTTAAGGGTTTAAAGTTGTGGGGAGAGATGAAACCACAGGATATGAAACAACTAGAAACCTGTTTATATCCGATCCGTCATTTTTGTACTGATGATGGTTTCGAGGCGTTGGCGTCAATGCCAGATAGCGTAATCTATCAATTACAATCGAGTATTCAACCTAAAGTTAAAGCACTCCACAAGCACTTTTACAAACCCATTAAAAGGGCTGATACCACCTTTATACACGCCGCTTCCAAGGTGGGACGCAATGATTCCTGCCCCTGTGGTAGTGGCAAAAAATATAAAAAATGCTGCGGCTTAAATTAAGAGAAATCCAAGGATCTTTCCTGATCACATTTTCGATTGAGCTGCGCTTTTAGTTCAATTCAGATAAGCCCACGATAATAGCTTCCAGATTACGAGAGCCGTGAATGACATCCAGAAAAAAATAGCTTCATTAGTATTTCGATATAAAAATCAAGGGGGGCAGTAGCGTAGGCCGGAAAAGGAGAATCCGTCTTCCGGCATAGACTGCTTTTAATTCAGGCCACCTTTGGTGGAAGGGGCTTTGCTTTTCCACCCTACCTACCTGTTTGACTTCGGAGGTAGGGCAATGCATGAGGCAATTGCCTAGAACCACAGTGCATTACTTACTGTCGAAGCGATTGAATGACGTCAGCCGTTTCAGGGTGTACACCACGCCAAACATAGAAAGATTCGGCAGCCTGTTCGACTAGCATGCCTAATCCGTCGATAGCACGTGAGGCACCGTGACTTCTCGCCCATTCTACAAAGGCGGTGGGG
>JBDNJA010000177.1:0-4160 GCA_041688005.1 Gammaproteobacteria bacterium | reverse complement strand
GTCATAGTGTTGTCTAAGTTTACCTATTTTAACTTTGGGCGAAAAATTCAAATTCAATCATTAAGGCGAGTTCATTATGTCAGGTAACAGTTTTGGCAAACTTTTTGTGGTGACATCGTTCGGCGAAAGCCACGGTGCAGCGATCGGTTGCATTGTCGACGGTTGTCCTCCTGGGCTCAGTTTAACCGAAGTTGATTTGCAAGGTGATCTTGACCGCCGCAAACCCGGCACTTCTCGATATACAACACAACGCCGTGAAGGTGACGAAGTTCAAATTCTATCTGGCACATTCGAAGGCAAAACCACCGGCACACCGATAGCGTTACTGATTAATAACAAAGATCAGCGATCAAAAGATTATGGCAATATTAAAGATCAATTTCGCCCAGGCCATGCCGACTATACCTACACCCAAAAGTATGGCTTTCGAGATTATCGTGGGGGCGGACGATCATCAGCGAGAGAAACAGCCATGCGAGTGGCCGCCGGTGGCATAGCAAAAAAGTATCTCTACGAACGATGTGGAATCCAGATTCGTGGATATTTATCGCAGCTCGGTCCGCTGAAAGTCGATAAAATTGACTGGAACGAAGTCAATAATAACCCATTCTTTTGCCCCGACGTAGACATGGTGCCAGAGATGGAAAAGTACATGAAGGCCCTCGGAAAAGAGGGTGAGTCCATTGGTGCCAAGATAACTGTGGTGGCCAGTGGCGTTCCGGTCGGCCTTGGTGAACCCATTTTCGATCGAATTGATGCTGAAATTGCGCACGCAATGATGAGCATCAATGCCGTAAAAGGTATCGAAATTGGTGCAGGCTTTGATAGCATCGAACAAAAAGGCAGTGTGCATCGGGACGAAATTACCCCACAGGGCTTTTTATCTAATCATGCTGGCGGCACGTTGGGCGGCATTACCTCAGGGCAGAACATTTTGGTGAATATCGCACTGAAGCCAACGTCAAGTTTGCATCTACCAGGGCAATCGGTTGACCTCAATGCAGAGCCAGTCGAAATCAGAACCAAAGGTCGTCACGACCCCTGCGTCGGCATACGAGCAACACCCATAGCAGAAGCGATGCTGGCGATAGTTTTGATGGATCACTTTCTACGCCACAGAGGTCAGAATGCCGACGTCCAATGCAGTACACCCGTTATTCCAGCCAGTGTGGATTAACTAGTAGTGAGTATTAGGCAGAGCAGAATTCTTTCAGTATTTGGCGCTGGGTTTAATTTTTACCTATAATCCTGAGCAGCGATGGGGATAGGTGCCGTTCTATAAGGTGATTTTTAGGTAAAAAAATTGAAAATCATCTAAGTCTGACACTTCTCCTAGAAGTGAGAACGGTTAGTCCTAGCTTATATCAATCCCCAGTAATACCTCTTTATAAATCAGCCTAGCTACTTGAGTCTGACGTTCAACTTTGGTTGCACTGTTATAATTGCGTGATAGTTGACGCAGTTTTTGCCTGTCGGTGCCGGTTTGTTTGCTGAGCAACGACTCAATCGCTTCGTTACCTTTGGCAATGATTTCGTCTCGCCACATTTCTGCCTGATGGAACCTTTGAATGTGGCCGTGGTTATCTTCTTCGATAACTCTTACTGCTTCTACGATTGGGCCCATTTCGCGCGCGCGCAATAGCTTGCCTAGAAATTGATAGTGCCTTTTTAGCGCGCCGCGTTTATTCTGGATTTTTTTGGCGAGCGCTATTGCTTCTAATACGTGCTCGTCGAGCGGTATTTTGGATAACTTCTCGGCCGACATTTCAACCAGACGCTTGCCGAGATTCTGAATGTCGATGCTCTCACGTTTAAGTTGGGTCTTGCTTATAATTTCGATCTCGCCAGAATCGTCAAGAGGATTGTCAAACTTTGTTTCGTTTTCCATAAGGGGATAGGCTAGAATGCCGCGATGAATAAAATACACTCAGATATATTAGCATTTCCCGATGCAGAATCATTTAAAAATATTGTTGCCGATACGCTTAAAATGGCACTTGATAAAGGCGCGACTCAGGCTGAGGCAGGATTGTCTGTTTCTCAAGGCTTGTCGATTGCCGCTCGTATGCGTGAAGTCGAAACAATTGAGCATCAGCAAGACAATGGGCTTGGTATTAGCGTCTATTTTGGTCAGCATAAAGGTACTGCCAGCACTTCAAATTTAGACCCAGAAGCGATCCGAAAAACGGTTGAGGCCGCTTGTAATATTGCTAAATATACCTCGGAAGACCCTTGCGCTGGTTTGGCCGATAAAGATTTGATGGCGACAGAATTTAAAGAACTCAACCTTTATCATCCTTGGGACATTACGCCTGAGGCCGCTATAGAGCTGGCACTTGAGTGTGAAGCATCGGCTTTAGATTTTGATCCAAGAGTTGTAAATTCGGATGGCGCTTCGGTCGATATGAGTGCCGGTGTTTCTGTTTATGGTAATACGCATGGCTTCTTGCAGGCGCAGCACAAAACTCGGCATAGTTTAAGTTGCTCTGTCATTGGTGAGTCAGATGGCAATATGCAGCGTGATTATTGGTACGACATCAGCCGTAACTCTAGTCATTTAGCCAGTGCGAAGTCGATAGGTGAAAAAGCCGCCGATCGCACGGTGAAAAGACTTGGCGCTCGAAAATTGAAGACACAATCTGCTTCAGTGTTGTTTGTTCCCGAGGTAGCGCGAAGTATCATTGGGCACTTTACATCGGCCATTGGTGGCTCGGCTCAGTATCGAAAAGCGAGTTTTTTGCTCGATGCGGTTGGCAGTCAGGTTTTCCCCGAGTTCGTACAGTTGATTGAAGCGCCGTTTGAGAAGCAATCGTTAGGCTCTGCAAATTTTGATTCAGAAGGGGTGGCGATAAAGGCTGCTAGTTTAGTGACTGACGGCGTTATTCAAAATTATTTACTCGACTCCTATGCGGCGAGAAAGCTGAACTTGAAATCGACAGGTCATGGAAGCGGCATACACAATTTGACACTCAACAATACAGGCAAGTCTTTTGATGAATGTTTGAAAACAATGCATACCGGCTTGCTCGTCACCGAATTAATGGGACATGGTGCGAATACCGTCACCGGTGACTATTCGCGAGGTGCTGCGGGCTTTTGGGTAGAGAATGGAGAGATACTTTACCCAGTCGAAGAAATTACGATTGCGGCCAATTTGAAAGATATGTTTATGGGTATCGCCGAAGTGGGTAATGACATCGATAAACTCAGCAATATTCGCACGGGATCGATATTGATAGAGAATATGACTATCGCTGGTTCCGAATAACAGGCGATTTGTCATGGCTCGATTGACTGCTGTTTCTATATTGCTGACAGGGTTTTGGTTGTTGGCGGTGGGCGCTGAGGAGAAAGCTGCCTCGCCGATAGCTGAGCCAACGGAGGACTTTACAATGCCCGAGTTAACCGAACAGCTATTCGAACCAAAAGCATCGGCATCGGGTTACGTCTTTGATGTGACCGTCAGTACGGCTCAAGAGTTGGATGTGGTTTTAAATAGGGCTGATAGTCTAAGAAAATTGTTTGACCCACAACAGCATGGCCGTATCGCGATTGTTTTACATGGTAATGAGTTACAGCTTTTTCAGAAAGGCAACTATTCAGCTAACCAGTCATTAGTCGATAGGGCCAGGTTGCTCGATCGAGAAAATATTATCGATATTAAAGCCTGTCAGACGATGATGCGTACTCTCGATATAGAGCAAAGTGAATTGCCGAGTTTTATCGAACAGGTGCCCTACGCTCCGGTAGAGATATTTCGAATGAAGAACAATCATAACTTCACCGAAATTACGCCTGGCGTAACTCAGTTTTAATGCTGATTTTTTGGTCATAGCCATCAGCAGATTAAAGTTTGGCGCCTAATGCCAGGTTACTGATTTCAATAATAAAATAGCGTTTTTTTTGCCGGGCTTTAACTTTTCAATTTTTAGCGGGAGAAGTGGTTTCGCTGGATTAAAATAGTATTGGAGTTTCGAGCTGCTGTTGGCTGTTGTTTGCTCGTATACCCACGCCGACACCTTTTTTCCTGCCGTTTCTATATTCTGATTATCGATTCGTTTGACGATTGATTTTACTATTGCCCCTTTCACATAAAAGTCTACTTCAAGTTCTGATTTTTCTGCCCTCATCATGTTCGCAACAAGCCAATTAATGCTGTG
>JBDNJA010000176.1:0-3140 GCA_041688005.1 Gammaproteobacteria bacterium | reverse complement strand
CTAATGACGTGTCAATCACCCCAGACTACCTCATGATTTTACGTGACTGGATCACTGAACTGGATCACCAAAAATGACTCAACAAGATAATTACGTCGATCGTCCCTGGATGGACCCCGAGGCCGAACCTTTTATAAAAATAGAGGGAATTACCAAAAAGTTCGATGATTTTGTTGCCGTCGATAATATTGATCTGGATATTTATAAAGGTGAGTTGTTTTCCTTATTAGGTGGTTCAGGTTGTGGTAAAACAACCTTACTGCGAATATTAGCAGGCTTCGAAACACCCAGCGCTGGGCGGATATTTATCGATGGTGTCGACATGACGGACATACCACCTTACCAGCGACCCGTCAATATGATGTTCCAGTCTTATGCTCTATTTCCACACATGTCAGTTGAAAAAAATGTTGCCTACGGTTTAAACCGTGAAGACATCGACAAGCATCAAGTCAAAAAACGAGTCGACGACATGCTTGAGATGGTGGAGCTTAGCGAATTCAGCAAACGCATGCCACACCAATTATCGGGTGGTCAGAGACAACGAGTGGCACTCGCAAGGTCATTGGTCAAACAACCGAAAGTATTATTGCTCGACGAACCACTCGGCGCGCTCGACAAACGCCTACGCGAGCAGACTCAATTCGAGTTAATGAACATTCAAGATGAACTTGGCATCACCTTCGTCGTCGTTACTCACGACCAGGAAGAAGCTATGACGCTGTCGACTCGCATCGCGGTAATGGACACGGGACGATTTGTACAGACAGGCACACCAACCGAAATTTATGAATTCCCCGAATCACGATTAATTGCCAGTTTTATTGGCAACACCAATATATTTGAAGGTAGAATTGAAGAAAATAGCACCGATCACATCACGGTTAGAACTAAGAACCCCGAGTGTGACATCCGTATCGACCATGGGTCATCAGTACAGGAAGGCACAAAGGTCTGGATTTCTGTTCGGCCTGAAAAGATCAGGCTATCGAAAACGCCACCCGACGCCAATGCACCCAATCAACTGAAGGGTATCGTGTGGAATATTGGCTACCTTGGTAGACTTTCTACTTATCATGTGACAGTTGATGGAGAGACTAATATCGAAGTCACCTCTCCCAATCAGATTCGACCCAAAAATAGCGCTCATGCCATTGACTGGGATGACGAAGTATTTTTAAGCTGGGATGACTCTAGTGCGGCAGTGCTAACCAAATGAGCGATCAAAACAGTTCTATGGCTGGCATCAATATTGACAAACATGAATTGTCCCGCGCTAGTTTATGGCATCAATTAGCTAATAAATTACAGAAAAACTGGAAAAGCGTCATTATTTTCATTCCTTTTTTCTGGCTATTATTGTTCTTTCTCGCACCTTTTTTTATTGTTTTAAAAATCAGTCTGTCCGAAGCGACTATCGCCAGTCCACCTTATCTACCCATGATTTCCTGGCTTGATGAAGGCATCATGCAGGTAAAGATCGTATTTGATAACTTTGCCTACCTTTTGGAAGATGATCTGTACGTTTATACTTATTACAATTCTATTCGTATTGCAGGCATATCCACCTTCATCTGCTTATTGCTGGGTTACCCCATTGCCTACGCCATCGTAAGAGCGCCTCAAACCACTAAAAATATTTTACTATTGATGATTATTCTGCCGTTCTGGACGTCATTTTTACTGCGGGTTTACGCCTGGATGGGGCTACTGGCAGACCAGGGTACTATTAATGACTTGCTTATTTACTTAGGCATTATCGACGACTATATTCCTTTGTTGTACACCGAGTTCGCAGTCTTCGTTGGCATTGTTTATACCTACCTGCCATTTATGATTCTTCCGCTATACGCCAATATGGAAAAGCTCGATCTCACCTTACTCGAAGCTGCATCCGATCTAGGTGCAAAACCAGCTATGACTTTCATAACCGTGACCCTACCTTTAACTATCCCAGGCATCATCGCAGGCTCGCTGCTGGTGTTTATTCCCGCGACGGGCGAATACGTTATTCCCGATTTGCTCGGTGGCGGCAATGTACTGATGATAGGTCGGGTTTTATATAGTGAATTCACAGCCAATTTCGACTGGCCTGTCGCTTCGGCGGTTGCCATCGCATTGTTACTCGTACTCGTATTGCCGATGATGCTTTACCAGCGTATCCAGGCACAGGTAGTGGAGGCTAAGCAATGAGTTATAATTCAAAGCGCTCACCATTCTTAGTTACGATGCTTTGTTTTGGCATGGCATTTCTTTACATTCCTATGTTTATGCTAGTTTTTTACTCATTCAACTACTCGAAAATAGTGCCTGTGTGGGGTGGGTTTTCGACTCGTTGGTATACCACTCTTTTTGAAAGCGAGGAAGTGTGGGCATCAGTAATGCTGAGTTTAAAAATCGCCTCGATTAGCGCCACATTTGCAACAATACTCGGCACACTCGCCGGTATTGCTCTCGTTCGGTTTGGACGGTTCAGAGGCCACACACTATTCACTGGCATGATCACTGCTCCATTGGTCATGCCAGAAGTCATCACCGGCTTGTCGTTATTGTTACTTTTCATTACATTGGGCGAACTATTTGGCTGGCCTGAAAAACGTGGTTTTAGCACCATTACTATCGCGCACATTACTTTTTCGATGGCTTTTGTCGCTGTTATCATTCAGTCACGACTGGCCGGTATGGCACAAGACCTTGAAGAAGCAGCCCAGGACTTGGGCGCAAAACCACTGCGTGTATTAATCGATATCACCCTGCCACTGCTGATGCCTGGCATGTTAGCGGGTTGGCTACTGGCATTTACGTTATCTCTCGATGACCTAATTATCGCCAGCTTTGTCTCTGGCCCTGGCGCCGTAACGCTACCTATGCTGATATATTCCAGGGTACGTGTCGGGCTTACACCTGAAATCAATGCGCTCGGCACTATCATTATTGTTGTAGTCGCGATTGCCGTTTTACTCGCAGGCTGGTTGATGCTGCGTCAGCAAAAACAGCGCAAACTAGAAGAACAAATGTCTGGTGACTAGGTAAACCTAAAATCAACCTGACAATAAACGCATCATCATCTATAGCACTCCATTACACGCCCAATTGAGCCACCCATGAAAAACTGGATAAAACAAAATCACGTCACCGAT
>JBDNJA010000175.1:0-3140 GCA_041688005.1 Gammaproteobacteria bacterium | reverse complement strand
CTAATGACGTGTCAATCACCCCAGACTACCTCATGATTTTACGTGACTGGATCACTGAACTGGATCACCAAAAATGACTCAACAAGATAATTACGTCGATCGTCCCTGGATGGACCCCGAGGCCGAACCTTTTATAAAAATTCAGGGCATTACCAAACAATTCGATGATTTTATTGCCGTCGACAATATCGACCTGGAAATTTATAAAGGTGAGCTGTTTTCTCTATTAGGCGGCTCAGGTTGTGGTAAAACAACGTTACTGCGAATGCTAGCCGGCTTCGAAACACCCAACGCCGGTCGGATATTTATCGACGGTGTCGACATGACTGACATTCCACCTTACCAGCGACCCGTCAATATGGTGTTCCAGTCCTATGCTTTATTTCCGCATATGTCGGTTGAAAAAAACATTGCCTACGGATTAAACCGTGATGGTGTGGACAAACAAGAAGTCAAAAAGCGAGTCGAAGACATGCTGGAAATGGTCGAGCTTGGCCAATTCGGCAAACGTAAGCCACACCAATTATCGGGCGGTCAGAGACAACGAGTGGCTCTCGCAAGGGCATTGGTCAAACAACCTAAAGTATTACTGCTCGACGAACCGCTAGGCGCGCTTGATAAACGACTGCGCGAGCAGACTCAATTCGAGTTAATGAATATTCAGAGTGAACTTGGTATTACCTTCGTCGTCGTCACGCACGATCAAGAAGAAGCCATGACGCTATCGAGTCGCATCGCGGTAATGGATACAGGTCGATTCGTACAGACTGGCACGCCGACCGAAATTTACGAATTCCCCGAATCACGATTAATTGCCAGCTTTATTGGTAACACCAACATCTTTGAAGGCAGAATTAAAGAAAACAGCACCGATCACGTCACTGTTAAATCTAAGAATCCCAAGTGTGACATCCGCATCGACCATGGGTCATCAGTACAGGAAGGCACAAAGGTCTGGGTTTCTGTGCGGCCTGAAAAAATCAGACTATCGAGAACACCGCCCGACGCCAAGGCACCCAATCAACTGAAGGGTATCGTGTCGAATATTGCTTACCTCGGCAAGCTTTCTACTTATCATGTAAAAATTGATGGTGAGACTAATGTTGAAGTCACCTCTCCCAATCAGATTCGACCCAAAAATAGCGCTCATGCCATTGACTGGGATGACGAAGTATTTTTAAGCTGGGATGATTCAAGTGCGGCAGTACTAACCAAATGAGCAATCAAAACAATTCTATGGCCGGCATCAATACCGACAACCAGGAATTGTCCCAGGTTAGTTTATGGCATCAATTAGCTAATAAATTACAGAAAAACTGGAAACGCGTTATTATTTTTATTCCTTTTTTTTGGCTATTACTGTTCTTTCTCGCGCCCTTTTTTATTGTTTTAAAAATTAGCCTGTCCGAAGCGACTATCGCCAGTCCACCTTATCTGCCAATGGTTTCCTGGGTTGACGAAGGCATCATGCAGGTAAAGATCGTATTTGATAATTTTGCTTACCTTTGGGAAGACGATCTTTACGTTGATACCTATATTAATTCTATTCGTATTGCAGGCATATCCACCTTCATCTGTTTATTGCTGGGTTACCCCATCGCCTACGCCATCGTAAGAGCACCGCAGACCACAAAAAATGTCTTACTACTGATGATTATCCTGCCGTTCTGGACTTCATTTTTACTCCGGGTTTACGCCTGGATGGGTTTACTGGCAGACCAGGGTTCTATCAATGACTTGCTCCTTTACTTAGGTGTTATCGAAGAACCTATTCGTTTGCTGTACACCGAGTTCGCAGTCTTCGTTGGCATTGTTTATACCTACCTGCCATTTATGATCCTGCCGCTATACGCCAATATGGAAAAGCTCGATCTCACCTTACTCGAAGCGGCATCCGATCTGGGTGCGAAGCCATTTATGACTTTCATAACCGTCACCCTACCTTTAACTATCCCAGGCATCATCGCAGGCTCGCTACTGGTCTTTATTCCAGCGACTGGTGAATACGTTATTCCTGATTTACTCGGCGGCGGCAATGTACTGATGATAGGTAGAGTCCTATATAGTGAGTTTGCTTCCAATTTCGACTGGCCGGTTGCTTCGGCTGTGGCTATCGCATTGCTACTCGTACTGGTATTGCCGATGATGCTTTACCAGCGTATTCAGGCACAGGAAGTGGAGGCTAAGCAATGAGTCGTAATTCAAAGCGCTCGCCATTTTTAATGACCATGCTGTGCTTTGGCATGGCGTTTCTTTACATCCCCATGTTCATGTTGATTTTTTATTCGTTCAACTATTCCAAAATAGTACCGGTGTGGGGCGGTTTTTCGACTCGTTGGTATACCACCTTATTTGAAAGCGAAGAAGTCTGGGAGTCCGTTATTCTGAGTTTAAAAATCGCCTCGATCAGTGCCTCCTTTGCGACAATACTCGGCACACTCGCCGGTATTGCTTTGGTTCGGTTTGGGCGATTCAAAGGGCACACATTATTCACGGGCATGATCACTGCGCCATTGGTTATGCCAGAAGTCATTACCGGGCTATCGTTATTATTACTCTTCATTGCACTGGGTGAGGTATTTGGCTGGCCTGAAAGACGTGGCTTCACGACCATTACCATCGCGCACATCACTTTTGCGATGGCTTTTGTCGCCGTTATCGTTCAGTCACGACTGGCCGGTATGGCACAAGACCTTGAAGAAGCAGCCCAGGATTTGGGGGCAAAGCCACTGCGTGTATTAATCGATATCACCCTGCCACTACTGATGCCTGGCATGTTAGCGGGTTGGTTACTGGCATTTACGTTATCTCTCGATGACCTAATTATCGCCAGCTTTGTCTCTGGCCCTGGCGCCGTAACGCTGCCCATGCTGATATATTCCAGGGTACGTGTCGGGCTGCATCCTGACATTAATGCGCTTGGAACTATTATTATTGTTGTCGTCGCAATTGGCGTTTTACTCGCAGGCTGGTTAATGTTGCGCCAGCAAAAGCAGCGTAAACTAGAAGAACAAATGTCTGGTGACTAGGTAAACCTAAAATCAACCTGACAATAAACGCATCATCATCTATAGCACTCCATTACACGCCCAATTGAGCCACCCATGAAAAACTGGATAAAACAAAATCACGTCACCGAT
>JBDNJA010000174.1:0-3985 GCA_041688005.1 Gammaproteobacteria bacterium | reverse complement strand
AGGGCATCGCGTTCTAGCCTGTGGAGAGTCGGCGTTAGCCGCTCAATGAAGCAGGAACTGGCTATCTGAGCAATTAGGTAGCACCCTCTTTTGGGAATCCTCTTCCTGAGTAATCAACGAAGGGAGGGGAGGATGTCAAGATCGCAAGTTCGCTGTTTCCACAAACCGGGGTAAAGCCAGCCACCGGGTTCGCTATGTTGAAGCAGGCGGAGCAACTGTGGATATTGATGAGTGCACTCTTTGCGAGTCCTTGCCGGATGTTTGCGATAAGGCTCAGTAGCGTTTGATGGTCGCCACTGAGCCTTTGGCTCAAAAATCGCGACCGGGATAGATGGCGTTTTTCTGCTCTTTCGCAAACTTCTGACGAGCGTTGAGACCATTGGTCGTGCCGGTTCGATTCCGGCTCCGGGCACCATTATTTGACAGGGATCTGTCTTGAATAGCAGTCGAGAAACGTCGCACTTGTGGCTTCACTTACTAGCTTCGCATTAATGACCTACGTTCCGTATCCCGTCAAAGAATCAACCCTCAGAATACGATTTCATTTTGGCGCTGTTTGAGCACTTTGGTTTTCGAGCGGATTACCTTCCCCCTCTACCATAATCAGCTGGTTGAACAGTTTGCTTTCCATTGGCCTGTAATAACAGAAACCCTGTAGGTAATCAGCGCCGTGCTCCATTGCGAGCAATCCTTGGTCGCAATTTTCTATGCCCTCAACAATCGTTTGCACACCCATTTTACTGGCAATGCTAATAATTCCCGCCAAAAATTGGCTTTTTTTTGCGTTTGTCTCGATGTCGGCCACAAAACAACGATCAATCTTAAGCTTGTCAATTTTCAATCGATACAGATACTCAAGCGATGAATATCCGGTTCCGAAGTCATCCAGCGCGAATTGGATGCCCATGTTACGAATTTTTTGGATCACGGGAATGCTTCGCTCGAAATCGATAGCAGCGTTGTCTTCAGTGACCTCAAGGCATATCTGACGGGCTGGAATGTGACGACTGAGCAAATGTGCTTTAAGAATATCCGGCAGTTGCTCACAAATCATGGACGGGTTCAGATTGATCGATAAAAATCCGTTAAAATTCATTATTGAAAATAAACGTGCAGACTCCAAAGCTGCTTGACGCAAAATCCAGATCCCCAAGTCCTTGCCCAGGCCGTGTTGCTCACAAATATTGACAATCTGATTGGGCGGGATGTCAATTTCATCATTTAAGCGGCCCCGTAGAAGAACTTCAGCACCGGCAATCCGGGTACTGAACATCGCCGTCACGATGGGCTGATACACAAGCCAGAGTTTCAAGTCGCCCTTGTTGTGACGAAGCAGTTTGACCAATTCCCGTAAAATTTCCGCCCTGGTATCAAATGCTAAGCGCATTTCGTCGTCGCTTATACGGTAGTTGATCTGTTTTTCAAGGGCATAGTTAAGCGCTCTGAGAGCGTTACGGTGGCACGTATGCCAGTATCGAGTTGCATGTTTGTCGCAAACAGCAGGGTCTATGCCCGCAACGAAGTGGATAGGAACCTTGGTATTGCCTATCGTCCATTCAAAATTAGCTCTATTTATCAGTTGATCGATAATAGGTCCACTGTTATTCGGTGAGCTATTTTTCTTAACAATGACAAACTCGCAGTAAGACGTATGAATCAGTAAATCGTGCTTTTGAATGCTGTTGCTTAACTGCTCCGCACAGAGTCGAACCAACGTATCGGCCTCTGCGCCGCCGTGTTCTGTCAGGATTTGCTGGGAGTTTTGAATCTCCACGGCAATGTAAGTGTCTGATTCGTTAACAACATATTTACGCTGCAGGTAGTTGCGGTTATAAGTTCCTGTAATTGGATCCATTACGAATTGTTTACGCATATAAATCAGAGCAAAAGCGCAATAGACAAGCACACCCCAGAGCATGACTAGCAACCCTACTTTTATAATCCGGAGTTGGTCCAGGTCTCTGTCAAGCTGCTCGGTTATATTGCCACTTTCACCGCCTATTAAATTTTCGATTACCAGCTGTCTGATGTCCACGTTGATGCCATCCCATCGTTCACGGACAAGCGCCAGCGTGGCAGCGTCTGAGGTGCCGACAGCAATGTCCGCGACTGGCTGGCTCAGTTGATTAAACCGGGTATAAAGATCCTCAATACTCTCTGTATTAGAGTCAAGGCGCCGAAGCACAGATGCCTCGGCGCTATTTAAAAGATAAGTAAAGCGACTCCACAAAATGTCATAGTGGATCGTCAGCGATAACGGGTTTGCAAGCTCTGAATCTACCAGCAACAGATATCTGTCAAACATGCTGGCTTCATTGCGGAACTGTGTTAGGCCCCACGAGGCTAAGCGGATATCCTGCAACGACAGGTGGTTGCGTTCGCGAGCGTTCAGATTCATAAAACTGGATGCAACAAACAACAGTGCCAGGCAAACGAAAACGCTGATAGTTATTTTGTGGGAAAACAGCCGGTGTAAAACGCTAGAGCTCGACCAGATCACTGCGACTCTCCAATAATAATATCGCTGAGTTGCCAAATTATTAGTCGATAAAAATCTTCGTTTTCCAGGTCTGGCCTCTTGGTCAGCGGGAAAATGATCCAGAACGGCCCGCGATCCCTGATCGACATCGGAAGATCGTTTTTTCTTGTCGCCACGATGGCGTCGGCGTGTTTTAGCTTGCCGAACGTGGTTTGAATGGAATAGTTGTTGAGCGCAACAAGTTTTATAGGTGTACTTTCCTTTGGCTCGGCACTCAATGCAGCCGCTAAAAGATCCGCAAGGAGTGGGCCGCTGAACGTTTTCGTCCCTGGAAAAAAAGGTGAGTGGGTGGTAGCGCGTTGTTGTGACAAGGCATCCACTTTCCCCAGAGACCAAGATTGTACTAATCCGGTTGAAATTTTTGAAATTTGGAGGTTTACCTCAAGGGCTTGAGCTCCCGCAACGGACGAGCAACATAGAAAAAATACCCCGAGTACTACAGAAAATGCAGTAAAATTTCCTTTGCAGTTTTTGATGAGTGTAGGTGTTTCCATGTGGCTTACTCTAACCTCCCTCCTTAAATACTAAAAAAAGTTATAGACACAGTACGTTAAAATAGTACATTTTTCTCTTCTATTTGATCCAGAATCGAAAATTTCTAATTTTAAAAATTCGAAACCGTTTTTTATCGGTATAAACTCTAATTATTATATAATATTCAGCAAGTTAGTTTTTAGTTCGATGTTTCAGAGTAATTTTGTAACCATGATTTTAGGTCGATTAAAAAATTTCAAGAATAGAATTTTGTCAGTTTTTTTCTGGTTTAAAATTTTTTACGCATTAATAGTAATATAAAATCCAACTATTATTGACAAAACAGGTTTAGAAACACTACATTTTCACCGTAAAAAGGCCTCAAAAAAAGTTGGCGTGAAAATGCAGCTATGATGTTGATCAAAGGTGGCAAGAAGTCTGTTGATACAGGTCGGCCAGTTTCGACAAAGGGGCCGAGAGCGCCTATGTTTTATTCGCGGGTTTTTTACGAGTTGCCTATCCCGGGTTTCATTGTAGATGTCGAGGACGGTAGCAAGATCGTCGATGCCAACTGGGCCGCAGTCGATGCGTTCGACACAAAGCCGTCAAAAATTATTGGTTTTGCATTTCCTGAGTTGTTTGTTGTTAATTCCCCGGACAGTTGTCTCGACTGTCTCGACTACGACCAGTTGCCTTCAATTGGTGGCGAATTTACATGCCATTTCATGGAGTCAGGTTCACAGTCTTCCATCGAAGTTTCGGGTGTCTCACGTTTTGATATTGATGGAAAAACGTTCGCCACTATACTTTTCCGCGTTAAAAAACTGTCCGACAGGGTTCAGGCCGACTTGCAAGAACGAATGTTTCTGGATATTCAATCAGGCTTGCCGAATGGCTTCGCGGCAAAGCGCAATCTGGAAATGTTTGGCCAGACAGGCTTAAGGCAGTCCAGAATTTATGCGGTCGCCATTT
>JBDNJA010000173.1:0-7341 GCA_041688005.1 Gammaproteobacteria bacterium | reverse complement strand
TTCGTCAAAGCTTAACGGTATCGGTGAACCACAGTAGCGAATATGCTCTGCACCGCCAACCATTTGCGGGCGGTGGATATGGCCTAATGCGATGTAATCCGCCGCTGGAAATGCGGATGATGGGAAGGCATCTAAACTACCGATATAAATATCACGGACGGATTCTGAACTTTTAGCCCCAACTGTGGTTAGGTGACCTGTTGCAATGATAGGCACCCGATGGCCAGAGCCTTTCTTTATTTCAGCTTGTTTCTTTTCCGCTAAAGCAAAAATGGTTTGATAATGATTACTGATGGCCTGTTGCAGACTTTGTTGCTTTTCTGATCCGCTCTGCCCTGCCTCGCTATGCAGTATATCTCTCGGCCTTAAATAAGGGATGGCACAAACAATGGCTTGAGGCTCATCCTCTGCATTACTGAGCGTAATCACCTGATCATTAATATCAGCCAATGCACCTGGAATAACATGCGTATTTAAACAGGCGAGTAGCTCTTTGGATTCTCCCAGTGTTGCGACAGAATCATGATTACCACCCAGAATCATGAGGTGAATGCCGGTGGTCTGTAGCTTTACGATGAACTGATTGTACAGTTGGCGCGCATAGCTCGGTGGTGAGCCCGTATCAAATATATCGCCTGCTACGATGATCGCCTGTGCATCTTGTTTAATCGCCGTTTCAATCAGCCATTGTAAGAACTTTTGGTGTTCAGCCTGACGGCTTTTTCCCATAAAATATTGGCCAAGATGCCAATCTGAGGTATGGATTATTTTTAAAAAATTGTCGTCCATAGGAAGCAGAATCACTTTGTATTTATGCAGGCTACAATCCTACACGCTTTCATTTAATGGTGAAAATACTACCCACCTATTTTCTGATTATTGCTCTCTCACTAAATACAAAGGGATTGCGGGGAGAAGTCCGGCAGAGTCCGTTTTTCACCCTGCTCAGTACTGAGTATTTTGAGAGAAGAATTTTAGGCCTTGCCTTTGACTTCAAAAATTGCCTTTATGTTCATGCTGTCAGAAATGATGCGAACTATCAGAACTTCGCTGTTTTGTTTGCGGTAAAAGATAATATGGCTGCCATGCCCATGGCGACGGTAACCATCGCGTATTTCATCACATTTTCGCCCCATATCTGGCATATCGGCAAGCTGTTGAAAACATCCTTCATTCGCTGTTGGAATTGTTGGGGTTCGTGCCTCACCACCAACCTACGCAACACTGCAATTATTGTAGGTTGTGGGTGAGGCACGAACCCCAGCACGATCAAAGCCGATCACCAAACCAAAATCCACATCACCTCGATTTAGCGGTTTTCGCTATCAATCTACTGAGTCATCTTGCTAATCACCAAACTTTATTCTAACCCTCCATTAATAGTTCTCTAAACAGCCGAGTAGTTGATTGAGTTCTATCATCATCTGCTGCAAAAGCGCCATCGGAATATCAGTGCTTAACCTCAGGCTGAATATCTTGGAGAGAAGCGCAGTTTCTTCTATCGTAAATAATTGCTGAGATAGTCCCTGACTATAAAGCCAGACGGTTACTTCTTCGGGTGGGATCAATTGTGAGTGACTCGCTTTATCTGATACCAGGGCGCTCGTCGCACTACATAAAACCTCCATGACACCCGCTGTTTGATCTTGTTCAATCAAAATCTGGGCAGCGCCGAGTTGCTGTCTGGCTCGGTTTAACCACGGATGCAGAGACTCTAATGGCAGGGGTTTCGCGTTGGCTATGGGTGAACTACTGCCTAAACGCTCTAGCATATTGAGAGTTCTTTGATCGATTATAGCGACTGGTATTGGTGATGGTAGTTGGTCGATGTAGGCTACGGCCTCGTCGGTTAATTGATCGACTATCACTAACAAGCCACCTTCTTTGGCCATGACCTGTTGAATCTGTTGACCTAATGTCTGCTGCATTTGCTGAACAATATCGTTGACGTATGTTTCGTTTTTTGCATCGCCGCCAGATACCGGAGCTTGATCTGATGCAGACACGGCTTCTGTTTGAGTCATTGGGTCAGAGTTAGGCGTTAATAAACTCGCGTCCTGTTGTAGCTCGTCTTTGAGTCCGGTGTCGTTAACCATTTCATTGATGACATTAGCAACCGATTGTTTAGATAGCCCCACGACATCTTCGGACGCGCCTTCGCTGATCACGTTGTCAAATAACAATTGTTTATTGTTGACCAATGCCAGTACACGTTCTTCATAGGAGTCAGCCGATACCATCAAGATGATCTGGACACTTTTTGTTTGACCAAGACGATGAACCCTGGCATTACGCTGCTCTAATACAGCGGGATTCCAGGGAATGTCCATGTTGATAACGACGGAGCCGGCCTGTAGATTTAAACCTGTACCACCTGCATCGGTTGATATAAATAAAGTGGTCGCGTCATCTTGCTGAAATCGATCCATCAGTTCGCCACGTTTATGCGTCGGCACCTGGCCATGTAAGTGGACATAACCCTGGTTCATGCTGCGCGCTAGTGCCTCGACCATATCGGTCATGCCTTTCCACTGAGAAAAAATAACCACTTTCAGCCCGGAGTTCAGGCAAAACTCTTCAATCAAATTCTTGAGTTCTTTTAATTTGGGTGAACCGATGGTTTCCTTATCGACTAAGCCCGCTGCATTGCAAGCCATTCTGGTTTGTTGTAGCGCCGCCATCATTCGATTTTGTTCGGTCGGTGTTAATGGTCGGCGCTTTGCTATGGTGGCTAAACGTCCTGCATTCGATAATGCAGTATCATGCAATTCCCTTTGTTTGTTGCTCATCGGCAGGTCGAGCTGATTGGTGATTCGAGAGGGTAGTTGATCGCTTACAATACTCCGATTGCGTCGTAGCATGACCGGTTCGAGGCGAGTGCGTAACTCGGTTAAGTTGCGGTAACCTAAAACTTTGCCTTTATCGTCACATATATGGAAATCACTCATATATCGCCACAAGGGCCCCAGTGTTTTGGGATTAACCACTTGCATCAGGCTATAGAGATCTTGCAGCCGGTTCTCTAACGGCGTGCCGCTTAAAACAAAGGCATAGTCGGTTTGGATCAATTTGACGGCCGAGGCTATTTTGGTACGCCAATTTTTAATACGCTGAGCTTCGTCCAGTATCATTAAATCGGGCGCTAGCTGTTCGTTAATAGTGGTTAAATCTCTCAAAAGTAGTTCATAGTTAATCACGAAGAAGGGCTTGTCTTGCCGATATTGAGCTTGCCGTTTTTCTGCATTGCCCTGGATAATCTGTGTTTTCAAACCAGTAAACTTCTCGATTTCTCTCGCCCACTGAAACTTCAACGAGGCTGGGCAGATAATCAGGGTACGCTTGACAGCGGAATGCTGCATAAGCCAGGTGGTCGCTGCGATAGCTTGAAGCGTTTTTCCCAAACCCATGTCGTCGGCTAATAGCGCTCTACCATTAGCCGCGAGAAACGCGACACCGTCGACTTGATAGGGATATAACGTCGCCTTAACTCCAGGTAACTGACCACCAGAGAGTTTTATTTGATTGACAATTTGCTGTGCTTTTACCTGGTGGGCCTGATTCGATACCAATGCTTCAACCCATATTTTGACATCAGGGCCGACGGATATTTCGTCTCTACCAAACAATAAATCGCTCAGTTTGAAATAATCTGTCGGTAACTCACCGATAAATTCACCTTCCCTATTGAAGTATGCGTCCAATAGCTTAGACAAATGTGAGCCCTGGTTAGCCGTTCTCTGTAATTTAATGTTGCTATGGTTAATTTTGGTATTGCTTTCAGTATCGATATAGATGAAAGGAGTTTGTGGTTGTTGGGATTTTAATGCCGGTTTTTTACTAATGGTATGTAGCGCGGCCTCGATATGCTTACAGGTACCTAATTGGTTATTGGCATGGTCTGGGCAGGAACAATAATTGATACGATCAGTGAGTGATCTAATTTGAATTTGATAGGTTTGCTGCCAATGGGTAGAGGAAATCAGCGATGAGGCTTGCCAGTTTCCAAATACCGGGTGCCCGCTGACATGCTTCGCTTTTACCTCTGTTTGTCCTTTCTTGACTCGATCTTTAATTGCATTTTCTAACGCTGAACCATGCGTATCCTGCTGTTGAAGCTCGTCAGTAAAACTTAGCAACGCCGCCACGGCATGTTTACATATTTCAGAATGATGGCAGTCACATTCGGCCACGAGCCGATTGTGTTTATTCACACTCAATTCAAGGTCATAGGGAAAATCATCTTTACTGCCTTCGACCTGCGCTATCAGTTTTCGATTTTGCTCGTAAACATCTATCACACGGTCTTGCCTGAAATAAACTAAGCCTTGCTTGTAAATATTATCTGGGACGAGCTGGCTGAGTGCTTCGGTATCATATAAAAATAGGCTAGACATGAGTTTTACGGGTTGTAAAGGGATACTAGATTGTAGAAAATATTGGCATTAAAATCCATTTTTACCGCCTAATAATCAAAATTTTTCTATATGCTTTTCACACAGCGGGAGTTTTTTTGTAGTCCGTGCCAAGTCCAATAAAAAATACCGTCGTTGGAATTCACACCCGACCGATCAATCAGGCGGTGTTAGGTGCCATCGGTACGCCCGCCCCTCCCAATATCATTAAGTTAGGTAAAAACACCATCATTCCGGCACAGGGCGAGTTTATGGCGAAGAGCCAGCTAGCGTTAAAATGGATACCGGCCTGCGCCGGTATGACGATAACCGGAGGCGAATTGCTTAACTTAATGACATTGCCGCCCCTCCCTTTATTTTTCTTGGGCACTCTTGTTTAACCGGGTAAAAAGGTGCGTATCACATATATCACAGTGTTGTGAAGTGCCTGACCAGTGCGCACCACACTTAACGCACTCATAATGTTCAACTTTACGCTCAGGGAGCATCGACGGTTTCTGTTCTATCGGCACAGAATGCGACGAAGCATTCGAACCGGACATTGACCTTACTTCAGACCTATACGCACGAGACGGTTTCTGTTGTAAAAGCCACTCAGCCATTTTTGCCTCCGCCTGTTTACGAGCCCTGGCCGCTCGCGGGTGGTAAACCCATAACTTACCGTCTATTTTCTCCTCCATGTACGCTTTCAACACTTCAATGTATCGACCTTCTTTTTCCTGTTTGAAGGCTTTTAGTAACCCATCTATACCAATCTCTACGATGCCGCATAGCCTGATCTGAGGCGGGTTAAGCTCTGTAGGGACCGTTCGATCCTTGTAAGTTATGTACACGATAAACGGTACGTCACTTACGTAGCCTAAAATATCGACCACCGCTCGCGAAAAGCTAACGCCAATTTGGGGGTTGCTCAATACAATGAACGAACCTTCGGTGACAACGAATTCGATTCTATGATATTGACGAGAAATCTCGCTATAAGCTTCAAGAAAATCTACGTATCCAGGCGTACGGAACTTGAGGCCATGCGTGGATAGCTGACGAATCATTAGGCGCACCGATACAGCAAAAGAATAATCACATTCCTTTCGGATCTCATTGTGTACGTTTCTACTTCGATGGGCAAAATGCCACTCTTTCGATTGTCCCTGACGGGCGATCAATGGCGTCTTGCATGACGGACAAATACAGCCGCATTTATTGCCGCGACGAACGCTCGCCACATCCACGAGTTGATCTCTTTCCTGATTGAGACCGAATGGAATTAGTGATTCAATACTAATGACTCTTTCTCCACGAAAAATTCACCCAGGCATTTATACACCGTTTTTTACACTGTAGACAAATACCGATTGTACTATAACGCACGGGTTAGTCTCAGGGCTAATTCGTTCTACGCTGGAAGCCAAGTAAACATTGAGTTTTGGTTCCTAGCCGATTCCAATAAGAACAATGACTTAGAGTTAGAACAAATTGCCCCTAGGTTAGTCTATTCCAGAGCCATCAATATCAAAAACTTAAGATCTTGAAGCTCGAATCCAGGTCTTGACCCTATAATTTCTGACTCTTCGGGAAAATTAGTGGGTAGCATAGATCGAGTCAATTAATTGAGTTGTTGCTTTATAAGCATAATATTAAAATCAGGGCCGACATCTTTCCCAACTTCAATATTGAAGACAGGCTAGAGAGCAAAGTAACTGAGCACTTAGCCATCTATATTAGCTTTGCCCATATGGGATGCGACATGGAATTTGTTTCAGACGCTTTGTGGTTAAACTGAGCACAAAATAGGATTGAGTTAAGTCAATATATAGCTAAACCAAAATGGCCTTATAGTTTAGCTATGTATTGACCAATTATGATTTATTGATTTGGCAGGAGCATCTCGCTTAGGGCATGGGTGAGCATCATGATCAATATACCTTGGCACTAAGGGCCGCTGACAAACACGATTACAGTGATTTGCTAAAATTTGTCGAGGCATAAGTTTACTGTTTAGGTAGAATAGCGCGCCTGTTGGCGGAAGCTGAACACATCGTTTAACAAACAAATATAAATTGGGTTTTTAGTGCATGGCAGATAGTAATTCAATCCAAGAAATGAAGCGCAGGCGTACCTTCGCTATCATTTCACACCCAGATGCCGGTAAGACTACCGTCACCGAAAAGCTGTTGCTTTTTGGTAATGCGATCCAGATGGCTGGTACAGTTAAGGGGCGTAAAGCGTCACGGCATGCAACATCCGACTGGATGGAGATGGAAAAGCAGCGCGGTATTTCGATTACGTCTTCGGTGATGCAGTTTCCGTATAAGGACTGCATCATCAACCTGCTCGACACACCGGGACATGAAGACTTTTCGGAAGATACTTACCGCACACTAACGGCTGTCGATTCGGCGTTAATGGTGATCGATTGCGCAAAAGGCGTAGAAGAACGGACCATCAAATTGATGGATGTCTGTCGCTTGCGTGATACGCCCATTATTACATTCATCAACAAGCTCGACCGCGAAGGTCGCGACCCAATTGATTTACTCGATGAAGTTGAAAACGTCCTCAAAATTAGCTGCGCGCCTATCACCTGGCCAATCGGTATGGGTAAACGGTTAAAGGGTGTATTCCACCTGCAAAATGATTCGGTGCATTTATTCTCACCCGGCGATAATGAAAAAATCACATCTGGCGAAGTCATCGAAGGTCTAGATAATCCTAGATTAGACGAGATACTGGGCTCTATGGCGGATGAATTTCGAGAAGAAATTGAGCTAGTGCGTGGTGCGTCTACTGAGTTCGATTTAGATAGTTATTTAAAGGGTGAATTAACGCCAGTGTTTTTTGGCTCGGCGATCAATAACTTTGGCATGGCTGAATTACTCGATGCCTTCAATTTCTATGCACCCGCACCAATGCCACGCCCTACCCGTACTCG
>JBDNJA010000172.1:0-4899 GCA_041688005.1 Gammaproteobacteria bacterium | reverse complement strand
TTTAGCGCGATTCGATTCTGATTGTGGGGCCAATATTAACGCTATCCTGTCTATGTGGTCAACTTATAATTATCTGGTTGGACAGGAATATCCATTAAATATGGAAAGGATATGGTCCAGTTGAATCGATAAGCGATGAGTCTGGAGCTGAATATAAATAGGTAAGATGAGGGTGTTGATCTTTAGGATGTATCTAAAAGTTGTGAATTATTTATCAGGCTGCTTGCAGGTGTTTGCACTGTGAGTTTGGGTTAATCACTAGCCTTCATAAAAATGATTAACGAAATGGCATAAACAATGAGTGCAAAGTAAATCACGTTGTATATTTTTCTGAGTGTATTGCCTCTGTCAGAAAAATTATCCGAATTCCAACAGGGGAAATGGCTATTGTACAAGGCTCTTCTGCCATCTATGACTTCTTTTTCCATTCGAAGTCTTATGACGATAGCCCCTGCAAAAAGTGCAATGCCAACGACTAGAAATAACAAACCCAACAAAAAACGTGATGTATCCACTTCCATGTACGAGGTTCCTTAGCGATTCAAATAACAGGTGACTGTTGGTTAAAGAACGTCTACTGCATTCAAGTCAGAGAATGCCTTTTCAAGACGCCTGACCATCGAACACTGGCCTTCGCGTAACCAGGCACGAGGGTCGTAGTGCTTCTTGTTAGGTGACTCTTCTCCATCTGGATTGCCAATCTGATTTTGTAAGTAATCTTTTTTAGCTTCATAGTAATCTTTAATGCCAGACCAGGTCGCCCATTGTGTGTCGGTATCAATATTCATTTTAATAACACCATAACCGATAGATTCCCGAATATCAGCTTCGCTAGAGCCCGAACCGCCATGGAATACAAAATTTAGGCTGTTGGCAGGCAGGTTAAATTTCTTTGATACGAAAGCCTGTGAATCACGCAGGATTGCTGGGGTCAGTTTGACGTTGCCAGGTTTGTAAACACCATGAACATTGCCAAAAGAAGCCGCGATGGTAAAACGTGGGCTAACTTTCATTAACGCTTCATAAGCGTAAGCGACTTCAGAAGGCTGGGTATAAAGTAATGAAGAATCCATGCCGCTATTGTCGACGCCGTCTTCTTCCCCGCCGGTGCAGCCAAGTTCGATTTCGAGTGTCATGCCCATCTTTGACATACGCTCAAGATAAGTCTTGCAAGTGGCGATATTGTCTTCGATGGGTTCTTCGGATAAGTCGATCATGTGTGAACTGAACAAGGGCTCGCCGGTTTCGGCGAAATGCTTTTCAGAGGCATCGAGTAGGCCGTCAATCCAGGGTAGTAATTTTCGTGCGGCGTGATCGGTATGCAATATGACGGGAACACTATAACTTTCGGCCATGCAATGGACATGCTGTGCGCCTGCAATGCTGCCTAGAATAGCGGCTTGTTGGCCTTCCATTTTGAGTCCTTTACCCGCCAGGAATGCACCACCGCCCTGCGATAACTGGATGATAACCGGTGCTTTTATCTTCGCTGCGGCTTCAAGCACTGCATTAATCGAATCGCTACCAACGACATTGACGGCGGGTAGCGCAAAATTGTTTTGTTTGGCGAAGGCAAAGACAGTTTGTACATCGTCGCCAGTGACGACGCCAGGCTTGACTAGATCGGATAGTTTAGACATTGAAACGGGCTCCTTAGGGGATAAGTTTGACACCATTGTAATCGAAACGCCTAGACTTGTTGATCCCATTTCAATTAATTACCGGCACGTCGTCACGTTCTTTGTTCTATATTTTGCTTTCTCGTGTTTACCGGCCTGGTTATTGCGACTAACAATGTGGCTAAAGTTCGAAACTCTCAAGCTTCGTCTCAACCAAGATGTTCTTCATAACAACATACTTAGGCATCCCCCGGTCATCATAATCCGGATAAGCTTCCCCCTGAATCAATGGATACAAATAATCTCGACACTTATCTGTAATCCCAAATCCATCGGCCCTTATAAAATCCATTGGCATCATCTTCTCGATATTCGCAACGTCAGCCAAATCAGCAATACCAATCTCCCATCGATAGGGCTTATCGGATAGGCGTTTAATCGTTGGCATGATCGATTTTTTACCTTCAAGCGCCATTTCGACCCCAGATTTTCCAAGCGCATAAGCCTGCTCAACATCGCTGGCTGATGCAAGATGACGCGCTGCGCGTTGCAGGTAATCGGCGACCGCCCAGTGGCATTTGTAACCATGGACTCCTTTAATCATGTTGGCAACGACTGGCGCGGCACCGCCTAGTTGGGCGTGGCCGAATGAGTCGCGTGTTCCTTGCTCGGCAAGGAATGTGCCGTCTGCATAATGAGCGCCTTCTGATACGACAACGGTGCAATAGCCGTGGGTTTCTACTTTGTCTTTTACGGCAGCGAGAAATTTCTGTTGATCAAAATCAATCTCGGGCAATAGCAGTAAAACGGGAATATTGTAATCTTCGATCAAACCACCAGCGGCGGCTATCCAGCCGGCGTGTCGCCCCATCACTTCGAGTACGAATACTTTGGTTGAGGTTTTTGCCATGGAGTTGACGTCGTATGAGGCTTCCAGTGCCGATACCGCAATGTACTTTGCGACTGAGCCGAAGCCGGGGCAGTTATCGGTAATCGGTAAATCGTTGTCGACCGTCTTAGGGATGTGAATGGCTTGTACTGGATAACCCATTTTTTCTGATAACTGGGATACTTTGTAACAGGTGTCGGCAGAATCGCCACCACCGTTGTAAAAGAAGTACCCGATATTATGCGCCTTAAAAACGGCGATGAGTCGCTCGTATTCACGCTTGTTTTGTTCGATACTTTTCATTTTGAAACGACAGGAACCAAAGGCACCGGATGGTGTTTTCTTGAGTGCGGCAATATCGGCGTCCGATTCTAGTGAGGTGTCGACTAGCTCTTCTGTTAGCGCTCCGATGATGCCGTTGCGACCTGCGAATACGGTGCCGATGCGATCGCTATGCTGGCGGCAGGTTTCAATGACGCCACAGGCCGATGCGTTGATGACCGAAGTAACACCACCGGATTGGGCGTAGAAGGCATTTTTAATACTCATGCGTTAATACTCATGCGTTTATACCCATTAAAGTGACTCTAAATATAAATTGAAGGCCAGTTAAATAAACCTAGTTTTAATAAGGCTAATTAAATAAGAAGGGATAAATAAGAACGAATAAAAAAGGGCAGGCAATTACCGGCCCTTTTTTAAGTGTATCACTAGCCTAATAGTGGTGCGATAACCAGACTAACAATCGCCATAACGTTAATTAAAATATTCATCGATGGCCCTGAGGTATCCTTGAACGGATCACCAACAGTATCGCCAACTACAGTTGCAGTATGAACATCGGAACCTTTACCACCGAGATTACCCTTTTCGACATATTTTTTAGCATTGTCCCAGGCACCACCGGCGTTAGCCATCATCAGCGCCATCAGTACGCAGCTTAATAAAGCACCGGACAACATGCCGCCGAGTGCTTCTGCGCTGATAAGAAACCCAACCAGCGGCGGCACGCTAACGGCAATAACACCCGGCACGATCATTTTCTTCAGTGCTGCTGTGGTTGCAATATCAATGCATCGGGCAGTATCAGGTTCAGCGGTGCCTTCGAGTAACCCATCGATTTCGCGAAACTGACGACGAATTTCTTTGATCATTTCAAAAGCGGCATCGCCAACGGCGGTCATGGTGATAGAGGCGATAATAAACGGAATAACGCCACCTATAAACAAGCCGATTAAAACATCCGGATTACTCAGTTCGAGACTAAAATCTGGAATATTGAGCGACACTGTCTCTATAAACGCGGTAATAATCGCGAGTGCTGCGAGTGCAGCCGCACCAATCGCAAAGCCTTTACCGATGGCTGCAGTGGTGTTACCCAGCTCGTCTAGCGAATCGGTGATCTTGCGCGTGTCCTCACCCAGGCCTGCCATTTCTGCAATGCCTCCGGCGTTATCAGCAACGGGGCCATAAGCATCAATCGCCATTGTGATACCAACCGTAGCGAGCATACCGACCGCCGCAATACCAACACCATAAAGCCCAGCGAAGTGGCTTGAGATGGCGATAATGCCGCAGATAGTGAAAACAGGTATGGCGACAGATTGCATGCCAATCGCAAGGCCACTGATCATTACCGTCGCAGCACCAGTTTCAGCTGACTTTGCGATATGTCGAACAGGGGCGCCGGCGGTATAGTATTCCGTTACCAGACCGATGATGATGCCGCCGACCGCGCCAGACAATACCGCTACCCAGATACCCCAGCTCAAATCGAGTTGTGATATCAAAAAATACGCCAGAGCAATGAATATGATCGATGAACCCATGGTGCCCATGCGCAATGCTTTTTCAGGTGATTTGGCCGCATTTGATTTGACGATAAAAATACCAACAATGGAGCAAAGCAAGCCAAGCGAAGCCAGAGCTAGCGGTAAAAACATTAAGTCACCCTGACTACCCATGCCGATTAAGGCGCTGGTGCCAAGCGTTGCGGCGATGGCGATAGTCGCAATCATCGATCCACAATAAGATTCGAATATGTCGGAGCCCATGCCCGCAACGTCGCCCACATTATCACCGACGTTATCGGCGATTACGCCTGGGTTTCGTGGGTCATCTTCAGGAATTCCGGCTTCTAGCTTGCCAACCAGATCAGCACCAACGTCGGCACTCTTAGTGAAGATGCCGCCACCGACACGAGAGAACAAAGCAACAACCGAGGCCCCCATAGCGAAGCCATGAATCGCCTGCAGTGACTCTGGGTTGCCACTAAACATAATAAAGGTGATCCCCAATCCAAGTAATCCAAGTGCTGCAACACATAGACCCATGATCGAACCACCGAAGAATGCAACAGTCAGTGCGGCGGCTGGCCCCGAATTATGGGCG
>JBDNJA010000171.1:0-6729 GCA_041688005.1 Gammaproteobacteria bacterium | reverse complement strand
TCAGTGAAGGCCTGATGTAAGCGTTCGGCACACAAAGGTGTTTGTGCCGAGGGTTTGAGAATGACGGTATTACCCGCTAACAAAGCCGGCATGATAGCGTTAACCGCCGTCATGTAGGGGAAGTTCCAGGGCGCGATGACAAACACGACACCAAGCGCTTCGCGCTTGATATATCGCTTAAAACCTTCTTTATCACCAGGGTTAATATCCGCCAATGCCGTATCGGCTATCGAGATCATATAGCGGGCGCGCTCCTCAAAGCTGTCCACTTCACCGGGTGTCTGCGATATTGGACGGCCCATTTGCCAGCTTAATTCTTTTGCAATTTCGGCTTTGTGCCCAACAAAGGCATCAATCGCCTTACTACACAACGCCTGACGCTCAGTGATTGATTGTTTCTTCCACTGTTTTTGCGCTGTCACGGCGGCACTTAAAACTGTTTGAATCTCAATTTCGGATGCGGTTTCACGCTCGACATAAACACTGCCATCAACTGGCGTAATACATTGAATTGTTGCCATTTTTAAAACTCTATAAATTAATTATTTATCAGGTAAGTTTTTACTTCGGTTATGACCGTTCAAAACCACGTGCGACTTCCCAATCCGTCACCCGACGATCATATTCAAACTGCTCATATTTTGCAGCATGTACATAATGATCAATCACATCATCACCCATTGCCTGACGCAAAAATGCCGATTCATCCAGAGCGACAGTAGCAGCTCTTAGCGTAGTAGGAATCTCACGTAGATTGTCACCATCGTAAGCATTGCCTTTAAATTCAGGTTCGAGTTCCATCTTGTTTTCGATGCCGTCTATTCCTGCTGCGAGTAATGCAGCGAAAGCCAGATATGGATTTAAATCCCCACCACCGACCCGACATTCAACACGAATACCCTTACTATTGTCACCACATAAACGATATCCAGCAGTACGATTATCCAGGCTCCAAATGGCTTTAGTTGGTGCAAAAGTGCCTTCGGCAAAGCGCTTATAGGAATTGATATAAGGTGCGAGAAAATAAGTGATTTCACTCGCATGGGCGAGCAACCCTGCCATGTACTGACACATCAGGTCCGACATGCCATATTGCTTATCAGGGTTATAAAATAAAGATTCCTGGCCGTCCATACTCCACAATGACTGGTGCACATGAGATGAATTACCGGCATGCTCATAAGACCACTTTGACATAAATGTGAGCGAACGCCCCTTGGCCCAGGCAATTTCTTTGCAGGCATTTTTGGTGATTGAATGTCGATCTGCCATCACCAATGCTTCGTCATATTTAACATTGATTTCACCTTGCCCCGCAGAGGCTTCACCCTTTGAACATTCAACAGGAATACCAGCACCATAAAGGCCATTACGAATAGCACGTACTACATCTTCTTCTTTCGTGGTCTGCAATATGTGGTAATCCTCGTTATAAGCACTCGCGGTACTCATATTATGATAACCCTTCTGTTGTGCCGCTTCGAAGCTTTCATTAAACAAATAGTATTCTAATTCACTCGCCATTAGTGGCTTCATTCCGAGTGCTTCCAGGCGCGCAATTTGCTTTTGTAAAATCGCCCGAGGAGAATGTGGAACAGCTTTATGCGTTTTATGATCAAGCATGTCACACAAAACCAAAGCCGTGCCTTCTAACCAGGGTGTTAGACGTAAGGTCGTCAAATCGGGTTTCATGACATAATCGCCGTAGCCAGCTTCCCAACTAGTCGATTTATAACCTTCGACTGTTTTCATCTCCATATCGGTTGCGAGTAGGTAGTTACAACAATGGGTTTCTTCCCAGGCACTGTCGACAAAGAACTGCGCGTGAAAACGCTTACCCATCAATCGCCCTTGCATATCAACCTGGCATGCAAGCACTGTATCGATGTTGCCTAACGACACCTCTTGTTTTAATTCGTCTAGTGTGAGCATGCCTACCATTGAAATACCTTTTTAAAACCGTTAATAAAATTTATTTTTTTAAGACTAAATACTGAATACTGAATACTGAATAATTTATAACCTCGACACCTGAATGGTGTCGAGGTCATCACCTTTAGCCGTACCGGTAAGGGCGACCCGCTTTTTGCATATCAGAATTGTACTTTCTGAATATCTCAACCACTTTTGCTTTTGTCTCGGACTCTTTCGCAATCTCGTCCCAAAACTTAACACCCGCAGCTTCGACGGTTGCCCATTCCGCATCAGGAATAGTCGTTAACTTCATCTTGGTGCCATCAACTCGTAACGCAGCTTCGCCACCCCAGTACCACCACTGACGATAATAATGCGAACTATCCATAGCTAACTTGAGCAGTTCTTTCATGCGATCCGGCAATCTATTGTACTGGTCCATATTGGCAAAAAACGACCCAGCCCAGGCACCCGAAATATTATTGGTGAGGAAGTAATCCGTCACATCCGCCCAACCAACGGTATAGTCTTCGGTAATACCCGACCAGGCAACGCCATCCAGTTCGCCGGTTTGAAGCGCTACTTCGATGTCTTCCCATGGCAGCGTCACTGGTACGACACCAAACTGGCTCAGGAACCGACCCGCTGTCGGGAAAGTAAATACGCGCTTACCCTTCAGGTCAGCCAGGCTGTTGATCGGTGTTTTAGTGGCAAAGTGGCAAGGATCCCAGGCACCTGCCGACAAGTGTTTTACACCGACCTTTGAATATTCAGCATCCCATATTTCATTTAATCCATACTGATTAAACAAAACCGGCACGTCGAGCGAATAGCGACTGCCAAACGGGAAGTATCCACCGAATACGGTTACTTCTGTCGGAGACGCCATCGAATCATCGTCCGACTGAACGGCGTCGATTGTGCCTTTTTGCATTGAACGGAAAAGTTCGCTTGTCGGTACCAGCTGATCACCATAAAACAGTTCGATCTGCATATCACTGCCAGCGACCAGGTTAAACGAATCGATTGCTGGCTTGATGACATGCTCCGCCAGTGCTGCACCGGCATAGGTTTGCATACGCCATTTAATCGTGGTCTTGCTTGCCGCATGTACCGCTGGTGCGCTCAATACGGCAGCACCCGCTAATCCGGCACCTGCTGTTTTTAGAAAGGTTCTTCTTTTGTTTTTCAGACTATTAGTCATTGATCTCTCTCCTGTTGTTGGTTATTGGATAGGTACTACTTCTATTCGCCATTAATAAACTTAACGAGCGTATATAGATTCGGGTAACCATAATGCTATTTCCGGAAACGCCATCACTAGTGACAACGCAACTATCATTATGAGAACAAAAGGAATTATTGAACGGTAAATATCCTGCAGTCCAATTTCGGGCGGTGCCATCGCACGCATCAAAAACAGGTTGTAGCCAAAAGGCGGCGTCATATAAGCTATTTGAGTGGTGATTGTGTACAGCACGCCGTACCAAATCAGATCAAAACCCAGAACACCAACCAAAGGCACATACAGCGGGGCGACAATCACCAGCATAGCGGTATCGTCTAAAAACGTGCCCATCAAAAGAAATGACAATTGCATCAGGATCAAAATAGTCCAGGGACTCAAACCGAGTTCACCGGTAAATAAATGAGAAATTGCATTAACCGCACCCAAACCATCGAATACTGCACCGAATCCGAGTGCTGCCAGAATAATCCACATGAACATGCAGGATATCGCCAGTGTCTGTCGAACCGATGTTTCGAATACTTGACGGTTCATTCGACCTTTAAAAACTGCCACCATGAACGCAGTCATCGCACCTATTGCCGAGCTTTCAACTAAACTGGTCCAGCCTTTAACGAAAGGCACCATCATCGCGACAAATATCAAAATCGGCAACAGACCCGCGCTTAGCAGGCGCAATTTTTCAGCCATGGGCACATTGCGCTCTTCTTTCGGTAGCACTGGCCCCAGCTCCGGCTGCAGCCGACAACGGACAACAATATAAATAACAAAAAGAGCCGCCATCATCAAGCCAGGCACAACACCCGCCAACCATAATTGACCGACTGGCTGACGGGCTATCATCGCGTATAGCACCAACACTACTGAGGGCGGCACCAGGATGCCTAACGACGAGCCGGCCTGGACAACACCTGTCACCATCTGTTTATCGTATCCTCGCCGCAGTAATTCGGGCAACGCGATAGTCGCGCCAATTGCCATACCTGCCACTGATAAGCCGTTCATCGCTGACACCAGCACCATGAGGCCGATGGTGCCGATAGCGAGTCCACCATGGACGCCACCCATCCAGACATGAAACATTTTGTACAGATCGTCCGCTATCTTCGACTCTGACAGTATATAACCCATGAAAATAAACATCGGCAGGGTCAACAGCGGATACCACTTCATGAGTTTCATGGCGGATGTAAAAGGAATATCTGAACCACCTGTACCCCATAAGGTGATTGCTGCGATTGCAGCAACACAACCAATCGCGCCAAATACGCGCTGACCGGTGAACATCATCAGCATCATCGAAGAGAACATTAACAAAGCGATCATTTCGTAGGACATTACAGCGATACTCCACGAATCTTCGCGATATCTTTAATTAGTTCACAGGTAGCCTGGAGAAGCATCAGCAAAATTCCGAGACACATGATGCTCTTTATCGGCCACATGAGTGGTTGCCAGACAGTACGACTACGTTCGTCGTATTGAAGTGCGTACTGCGTACTATCGATACCACCCCAAAGTAAGGTCCCAAGAAAGAAAATTAAAAACAGTACCGTGACTGAATCGAAGCATGCTTTCTTTCTATCCGACCAGTTCGAATAAAATAAATCCATACGCACATTAGAGCCAAGTTGTAGCGAGTAGGCACCGCCCAACATGTAATAGGCCACCATCGAAAACTGTGCGGCTTCCAGCGTCCACAGCGATGGCAGAAAAAAAGTTTTCGAAATGGATGACCACAGCAAAATCCCAACCATTAAAAAGATACCATACATGACAAATCGGCCTACCCGGTAATTCACGGCCTCTACGAATCGGATGTATTGACTAAATATTCGTAGCATTAGCATTTCCTGCTTCAAGCTCAAGCGCACCGGATATCAAACTTCCGAGTCGCTCTGCCCATTGCGCCTGCCCTTGAATATCACGGATCAGGTCGTTACGCACTTCAAACATAACATTAGACAATTTGCGCCGGACGCCATGCATCGCTAGTGTATGGGTAACACCATCTCCGGCCTCATAGGGCTGATTGAGTGCGGCACTGTATTGGCCGGATTGGCGGCCTAGCTCTAAAGTATAGGCGGCAAAGCTGGTGTCTGAAGTATCATGGATAATCCCTAGATCAAGACTCCGTTGCTCACCTTTAAAAAGAGGTGTGAAACTGTGAATACAGACTATCGCCGGGCTTGTGCCCTGTTGCAGGCAATCGTCAATCACCTGTTCAATCGCACGGTCGAAAGGGGTATAAACTTGATCAAAACGTGACTTTTTTTCGGCTGCTGATAAATGTTGATTGGCTGGAATTTCAACACCATCACTCACTTCGACAATGGCATCTGGCGCTTCCAATACTCGATTGCAGTCGAACACTAAACGTGAGTAACGCTGCATTATTAGCGGCGCATCCAGTTGTTTAGACAAAGCACCGGCCAAACCAGCGGCACCAATATCCCAGGCGATATGAGTAGACATTGCCTCAGTATCCAGCCCGAGACTACCCAACGACTCTGGCAGCAATTGGCCAGCATGTTCACATATCAAGACGACACCACCCTTTCCTGACGCATTTTCGACAATGGCCGCTGGCTGGATAGAAAACAAAGTGTCGGGTAATTCGGTCATGATGTCCTATATACTGTTATTCTTGGCTGACAATAATTGGCAATATAATTACGATTAACTCTAGCCCTGTAAAAATTATTACAGCTGACACTAGCATTGTCAATTTTATTACATAACAATAACGAAACCGTCTAATCGAAGGGAGGACGAGTGACCATAGCCGAGAAAATAAAGCAGCAGTTTGATCAATTCACGCCCGCAGAAAGAGAATTGGTCAATACACTAATTGCAAATTACCCAATGGCTGGACTGGTAACAATTACTGAGCTGGCTAAATCAGCCAATGTATCGACGCCGACGGTTATGCGCACCGCAAAAAAGCTCGGCTTCAAAGGTTTTTCTGACTTCCAGGCTACACTTCGAGACGAACTCCAGCAAACCCTGTCAGACCCAATGGTGAAACACGATCATTGGGCGAGCGATGTTCCGGCGGAACATATATTGGGGCAGTTTGCGACTGCAGTGACTACCAATTTGCGTCAATCACTCAAACAAATTGATCACGAATCTTTCGACCAGGTGGTCAGTTTACTGAGTGAAAAACACAGACATGTTCACATTGTCGGCGGACGAATTACCCATGCTTTCGCCGATTATTTGCAAACTCACCTGCAGGTCATTCGTAAAAATGTACAGATGCTGCCCTCTTCATCCAGCTTATGGCCGCATCATCTATTGAATGTCAACGCAGGTGATGTGCTCATCATTTTTGATATACGCCGTTACGAGGCGGATTTACTCGAGCTCGCCAAACTCGCGAGTGAACGCGATGTGAAAATCGTATTATTTACCGATCAATGGTTATCTCCCATCACCAGTCATGCCACACATTATTTCACCAGTCGTATCGAAGCCCCCTCAGGATGGGACTCGGGTGTGATAATTTTATTTTTGATAGAATCTTTAATCGCGGCACTAGAAAAATCGCTATGGTCAGACAC
>JBDNJA010000170.1:0-3516 GCA_041688005.1 Gammaproteobacteria bacterium | reverse complement strand
GGTGAGGGCGATGCCAGTTCAGCCAAGATTTATGCTGATTCGTTTGGAAAAGATAAGAATTTTTATTCCTTCACTCGAAGCTTAAAAGCTTATGAAAATAGCTTTGCAAACAATCAGGATATTTTGGTGCTGAGCCCGGATTCAGAGTTCTTTAAGTTTTTTAAGGATTCTAACGGCAAGTAAACCAACGGTCGAAGAAGACTGTTATTCATCCAGACGGGCGTTTATAATGGCGCCCGTTTTTTTATGTTCAGGGTGAACAGTATGTCACGGACGCATTAAGCCCAGGGATGGACTGTAGTAGAATAACGCAGGAGCAGTTATCGAGGATGTGTAGGAGTGACGAAATATATCAAGATGCACATGTCCCAAAAATGTCTAAGTTAAAAGTCTAAACTAATATGAACTGGACTGAGTTATTTTCCGCACTAGCGTTGGTGATGATAATAGAGGGGATTATTCCTTTCATAAATCCTCAGGGTTATAAAAACGCTATGCAACAAATGCTAGCAATGCCCGAGCCCACATTAAGAGTCGTCGGCTTTGGATTGATGCTAGTGGGTGCTATATCACTGTTTTTTATCCGAGGCTAATCAATGTTTTTTGCTCAATGCGACCAAGCAATCATGACCAAGAAAATATGAAAGCCCAACCTATAAACCGTTGGCTTTTGCCCGATGGTGTACAAGAAACCTTGCCGCCAGCTGCGCTAGGTGTCGACTTACTTCGACGGAAGGTACTCCAGATGTATCATTCCTGGGGGTATGATTTGGTCATGCCAGCGATGATAGAGTTCATCGATTCGTTGTTAACTGGTACCGCTCATTCTCTTGATACAAAAACATTCGCACTCGTCGACCAATTGACGGGCAAGCAGATGGGTGTTCGATCAGACATGACGCCCCAGGTTGCCCGAATTGATGCACACTTGCTGGCTGACGATGGCCGAACGGATCGCATTGAACGTCTTTGTTATTGCGGTCATTTGCTGCACGCGCAGGCTGACGGCATCACATCTAGTCGCACACCACTACAAATTGGTGCTGAGATCTTTGGAAACACAAGCGTCACCGCTGACGTCGAAGTGGTCAGTTTAATGATCGAAACGCTACATACGGTCGGACTCAAAGATATTTCAATCGATCTTGGACATGTTGGTATTTTTCGGAATCTTGTCAGTAGCACCGAATTAGACAAGCAACAGGAGGCGTTACTCTTCGATATGTTGCAACGCAAATCGATTCCTGAACTTGAAGTTTACCTGGCTGAATTAGACTTACCTGAAGACTTGAGATCTCAGTTTCATCATTTAGCGTTGTTAAACGGTGATATCACAATCCTGGATGAGGCTCGTAAGATTTTTGAAGGCTGTCATGAAGAATTACATCAGGCGTTAAATCACATACAAGCAGTGATTGAAGCCGTACAGGGTAAATATCCAGAAACTTTAATCAATTGTGATCTAGCCGAGTTACGTGGTTATAATTACCACACAGGCTTGGTTTTTGCGGCATTTTTACCAGGACAAGGTAAGGAAATTGCACGTGGAGGCCGCTATGATAATATCGGTGGCATCTTTGGCAATGCTCGGCCTGCAACTGGGTTCAGTGCCGATCTACTCAACCTGCATCAATTATCAAATGCATCACAGGTAAAAATATTGGGGATTCTGGCGCCTAATAGTAATGATCCAGATTTGAACCAGACAATTCAAAATCTACGTTCAGAAGGGAAACGAGTGATCGTTGATCTAACGGATGGTAAAAGTCAGCCCGCAGCGCAACAATGCGATAAAATTTTAACCCGCCTGAATAATGGCTGGACGATTTCAGAGGCAATCTAGTCAATGGTAAATTCAGTTGTAATCATTGGAACCCAATGGGGCGACGAGGGCAAAGGTAAGATTGTCGACCTGCTAACCGATCAGGCCAAAGCAGTCGTTCGTTTTCAGGGTGGACACAATGCAGGACACACATTGGTTATCGACGGTGTAAAAACCGTATTGCACCTGATTCCGTCGGGTGTCTTGCGCGACAACGTAAAATGCCTGATTGGCAATGGTGTTGTGGTGTCGCCGGAAGCTCTTTTAAAAGAAATTAAACAGCTTGAAGACAGTGGTATTCCAGCCCGAGATCGCATTATGATCAGCGAATCTTGCCCAGTAATATTGCCTTATCACATAGCGCTTGATCAAGCTCGAGAAATTGCCAGAGGCAATCAGGCGATCGGAACAACAGGCCGGGGTATTGGCCCTTGCTATGAAGATAAAGTCGCAAGGCGAGGCATTCGCCTTGGCGAAATGATGAATAAAGAGCTATTTGCGAAGCGTTTAAAAGAAGTCCTCGAATATCATAATTTTACACTCGAACATTACTTTAAAGTCGAGCCGTTAGATTACCAGCAAGTACTCAAAGACGCTTTACAACAAGCAGACGAAATTAGAGCAATGGTCGGCGACATCCCCGCGATCTTGCACGAGATGAGAGAGCAGTGTGAAAAAATCATGTTCGAAGGTGCACAAGGCGCATTACTCGATATTGATCACGGTACTTATCCGTATGTCACCTCATCGAACACTACCGCAGGCGGCGCTGCGGCTGGTTCCGGTGTCGGCCCTAGAGATCTTGAATATATTGTTGGAATCGTAAAAGCCTACACCACGCGCGTAGGTTCTGGGCCATTTCCGACTGAGCTAAACGATGCCTGCGGTCAACATATGGGCGAAAAAGGCCATGAATTTGGGGCTACCACAGGGCGCAAGCGTCGCTGTGGCTGGCTCGACATGGTATCTCTCAAACGCTCTTTAAAAATCAATTCCGTGAGTGGTCTGTGTATTACAAAACTCGATGTTCTAGATGGATTAGAGACATTAAAAATAGCGGTTGCCTACAAATACCTGGGACAAGAAATCACCAACCCACCCGCTGGTGCCGATAACTATGCAGCCTGCGAACCGGTTTACATCGAAATGCCAGGATGGCAGGAGTCAACCTACGGCTTGCAATCTTATGATGACTTGCCAGCAACAGCCAAGGCATACTTGGATAAAATAAAAGCTCTGTCAGGTGTTCCAATCGATATTGTATCTACAGGGCCGGATCGTGCTGAGACGATTGTATTAAGGCATCCATTTTCATAATAGAATATTTTTGTGATATAAATCTAACGACAGATCTTTAAGAAAATGGTAAAAATGAGTTATGCTTGCTGAGTTGTGACTGAACTGGGTTTTATTTTAAAAGGATGCCATTAAAATAATAAGTCACAAGCTAATCGTGGTCAGGCTTTCCAGTGCGGTGTTCCTACGCTGGTAGAGAACGACAACATTGTAGGCACTAGCTTTAATCGAAACGATACGGAAAATTATGGCGCTGCGAATATTGCATTTAACAGTGATGCTACCTTTCATGCTGGTTCTATTATGGAATTAAATACTTACATCGCTGGTGTAGGCGCCTGTGGTGTGAATTTAGCGATAACGCCAGAAAATTCTGACCCAACTTCGGTCGATGCTGG
>JBDNJA010000169.1:0-22463 GCA_041688005.1 Gammaproteobacteria bacterium | reverse complement strand
CTCTGGACATTTAAATCCGCTCGGCCAACGCCAGTTGTAAAGCGCACTATGGCATTGCTCTGCTGTGCCATACTGTTTAAAAAACTCGGGTAAACTGATTCCCTTTTGAAATTGAACCTGATTTCTTGACATAGTAATCACTGGTTGGCTGATAGATGTGTCGATTATAATCGGCCACTAGCTCACTAGCTGAGCCTCAGGGGTAATCAGGAACATTTTTGACGTGCGGCTACTCCGTCGAACAGTGGGTCGCGTTGACCCGCCTCAGTGAGTTCGACTTCAATAATGCCAATTTCAGGTGGTCGCTGAGGGCCACAGGTACCGCCCATTGCATCGGCTAACAATTGGTGCCTAAACATAACCCAAGATAAGGTTTCTTTAGTTCTCCCACCCAGCGTCGAATGGCCGCTTTTTCTGCCACTAGCCAGGGGTGCTCTTCAATATCCCAAACATCCATTGGCCCACCCATAACCCAGAGTGCATCATAATTATCAAAATCAGGAATCACTTCTCCCCGATCCAAGTTAACAGCATCCCACACTACTTTATCTTTTTCGAGAAAACGACGTAATGATCCGGGATGTTCACAATCAATATGTTGGAATACAAGTAAGCGCATTTTGTAAATCTCTTTCCTTTTTTTGAGAGCCTAATTTGAAAGCATATCTTGAGCTTAAACTGAAAGCTTAATCTGCTATATTCATTTGAAACCTTAAGCTAATACTTTTCAACACTAGTGTCCCGTTAAATTATCGAACAAATTCAATTGGTTAGCATCAAGCTTGTCTGCATCAATAGAGTCGCCATCACTAAGTACCTGTTCTAACGAAGTTTTTTCGAATAGGGTTAGGCTCAAAACCTGTAGAATTGTGTACAGATCGGCTTTGATATTTAAGCGTTTCTTGATAATGGAAACAAGGACATAAACAGAGATTGCTACCCAAATTTGGCTCTTGACCGCATTTTCAGTCGTGCCAAAGAATGATTTAATACGAAGGTGCTGTTTGATCCACTTGAAGAACAGCTCTACTTGCCAGCGGATACGATATAAGTCGGCCACAGTTTGCGCTGGAATTGTGAAATTATTAGTCAGAAAATTAAAAGTCTTTCCCGTTTTCACATCATGGTACTTAATGCGTCGTATCGATTGGGGGTAATCCTTCTGTGTGTTCACACCGGCCAGGACGATAGCCTGATCGCACCTAACACCACCTGATTTATCGGTCGGGTGTGAATACCGGCGACGATATTTTATATTGGGCTTGGCACGGACTACAAAAAAACTGCCCGCTGTGTGAAAAGCATATAGTCGTTTAAAATCCACGTAGGCTCTATCCATAATATAGAAAGCCCCAGGCTCTGGTAGCAGGATGTCAAGAACATTGACGTCATGTAGCTTGCCATCGGAGATATGGATAAAGGTTGGAATGTTACCACGCAGATCTAGTAGCGTATGGAGTTTGATCTCGGATTTAGTGGAACGAAACAACGCCCAAGGAAAGACCGACAAGCACAAGTCGATGGTGGACGAATTCAGGGCATAAACAGTGTTGTCGAGTTCGAATCCGAGATCCTCGTTGGCATACAATGGACGCGCTATACGGATCAGGACTTGAGCAAAATCGGCATAGATTCGCCAATCGCGGTTTTCGTTGGCTTTTGGTAGGGTATTACGAGCTACTTTTTGGAGAACGAATACCCATGTGATACAGCTTGCTCTGATGCGCTCTCAGGCAAGCTTCAATATCACGAAGGCTTTCACGATGGGTAAGTTGGGCAAATGCCATGACCAGATATTGGTCTAAACACCGAAATCGTTTTACATAATGTTCGCCTTGATATCGGCAGACGCAACGACGAAAAGTATGCATGAGTAGATGCCCCATGATCTGCGAGAAAATGAGCTTGCCAACATACATAGTCTATCCCCCTGGATTTAAAAGAGGTAGCATTCATCAATATTGGTTGCAAGTTCAAGTCGATGACACCTGAAAATGTCTATTTTCTTCGTTAGAACAGGATGTTACTGAGTTTCAGTCGATTTTAACGGGACAGTAGTGACTTTTCAACTAGAACTTTTAACTAGAAACTGACTGGCGATTGGACATCCGTTCAAATAGTTATAATGCCAAATATTTGATACTCATCACCTACCGTTTCATTGACGTTATAAAATACACCGCTTTAGTCGCTGATTACAAGGCTAATAGTAAATCCAGACTAGACCCAGCTACGGAGCAATGAGAAGTACCAGCAATCAATAAAGTTACGTCTACTATGAACCAATAGTTAGGCTGGTGCGTATACAGCCTAAAGCCAATCAATGTAGGGATTTGCATAGTATGAAATCAACCAGTAAAAAAGCCTTCAGCACACAGGATAGACAACATGACGGAACATAACGCAGCTCAACCTTTGATTCGGATCGGTATTAGTAGCTGCCTGATAGGTGAACCCGTTCGCTTTGACGGCGGACATAAACAGAACCGGTATATTTTAGATACGCTCGGTCAATACTTCGAATTTCGTGCCTTTTGTCCAGAGGTAGAAATCGGTTTGGGGGCGCCCAGACCACCTATTCGATTAATCCATGAAGATAATCAAGTACAGGCCGTTGGTATTAAAGATGATACCCTGCGGGTCACTGAGCAATTAATCGAAGTGTCAAACAAACAGTCTGATTGGCAACAAGACATGTGTGGTTACATCGTTAAAAAAGGCTCACCAAGCTGCGGTATGGAACGTGTTAAAATTTATAATAACGGAATCCCCAACCAGTTTGGTGCAGGTTTATACACACAGACGTTAATGCAAAACTTTCCTAATTTGCCAGTCGAAGAAGAAGGCCGACTGGGTGACCCTTGGCTGCGCGAAAGCTTTATCAAACGCGTGTTCATTCTAAGTCGATGGAAGCGCATTTATAATGCTGGTTTGAGTTGGTCAGCCTTAATGGCATTCCATGCCCAGCATAAGCTCATTCTGTTTAGTCATGATCAAACACTGGCCCGGCAATTGGGCAAACAGCTCTCAACCGCTACCGACCAGCCGTTGGATGAATATAAGACAGTTTACCTAACACAACTTATGAGCATTCTAAAACTGCCCGTGAAACGCTCCAATCATGTGAATGTCCTGGAGCATATTCGCGGCTATCTCAAACATGAATTGGATAAAGATGACAAACAGGAACTCACTGATAGCATCGAAAACTATCGCCTGGGGCATTTGCCGTTGATCGTACCGATTACGCTGTTAAAACACCACTTCAGAAAATTCCCCAATGACTACATCGAAAAATCTTATTATATGCAGCCACACCCAAGACAATTAAAGCTACTTAACACACTATAAAACTGACCCTTAATGTCGAATTCAGCTCAACTAAACCAAGTCGCCATCGTTTGGTTTCGACAAGACTTGCGCGTCAATGATAATCCGGCTCTGACTCATGCGGTGCAAAACGGTTCTGTATTACCGATCTATATTTTAGATGATCAGAATGCCGCAGCAGACCAATTAGGTTCAGCCAGTCGTGTTTGGTTGCACCACTCACTTGAGCTTTTGAATCAATCTCTCGATGGCCAGCTTAAAGTGTTTCGGGGTAATGCTGTCAACATCATGGCGCAACTCACCGATGCACTCGATATACACTCTGTTTGCTGGAATCGCTGCTACGAACCCTGGCGAATACAGCGTGATGCCGCTATCAAACTCCACCTCAAATCAAAAGAAATAGACTGCCAAAGTTTTAACGCATCATTGTTATGGGAGCCATGGACGATCCTGAAAAAAGACGAGTCACCTTATAAGGTATTTACACCCTATTACAAAAACGGCTGCCTGGGAAAATCACCGCGGCCGCCCCAACCTAAGCCTGACAACATTGATTTCTTCACCGATCACATTGAGTCGGCTATTAGCATCAATGACCTTAACCTGATCCCGACAGAAAACTGGCATCAGGCAGTGATCAATCACTGGCAAGTAGGAGAACAAGCCGCCACCGACAAGCTCGAAACTTTCATCACTGAAGCGCTTTGTGATTACCAAAAAGGTAGAGACTTCCCAGCATTAGGGTCGACTTCAAGCCTATCCCCTTACCTGCATTTTGGTGAGATATCACCACAACAAATTTGGCAACGCCTGGAATTTGAGTCGATACATAACCACTCGGACAACCTATCGTATTTCAAACGCGAGCTTAGTTGGCGCGAGTTTTCATATTATCAACTTTATCATTGGCCTGATTTACCCCGGTCGGAATTCAACCCTCGCTACAAGAATTCCCAGTGGCAACAAGATGACGCTAACCTGCAACTTTGGCAGCAAGGCAAAACTGGCATTCCAATTATCGATGCTGGCATGCGAGAGCTTTGGCAAACAGGCACAATGCACAATCGCGTGCGCATGTTAGTCGCCTCATTTCTGGTCAAAAATCTATTGATCGACTGGCGCGAAGGCGCACGTTGGTTTTGGGACTGTCTTTTAGATGCTGATTTAGCAAGCAATAGCGCCAGTTGGCAATGGTGTACTGGCTGTGGTGCCGATGCCGCACCTTACTTTCGAATCTTCAATCCAGTATTGCAGAGTGAAAAATTTGACTCTGACGGGAATTATTTGTTTCGCTACTGCCCCGAGCTAGCGCAATTACCAAAAAAGTTTCGTCATAGCCCCTGGTTAGCAAATGACACGGTATTAAGTGAAGCAGGCATTACCCTTGGCATTGATTACCCGGTTCCAATTGTTGATTTAAAGCTGACTCGTCAACGGGCATTAGATCGATTTAAACAACACCGGCTGACGACTCTGAATATTGATTTTGCTGATTAGAAAGAAAGTTCAGCAACCTATCATTCCTGCTAAATATTGTGTTGATGCGGAGGTGAGGCTTTAGCCTCGCACATGGAATTGGTTTGTCTAGTGAAAGTCACTGTCTCCGGGGCTAAAGCCCCAGCTCCGATTCGTTGTGTGGAGCTAGTAGAAATATGATTTTACCTGTTTAACTGAGTCAGCTTGCTAATCACCTAGATTTTTAATGGCCGTTTGTTATTAATGACCTTTGTTATTAGCACACTAAGGTGTCGGGCACGTAGCTAAGTAAACGTACCATTCAGACGAATTAAAAAATCAAGTCCTTAGCAGAATCAACCAAAATCTTAACCCCCGGATGTTTAACTTTACGTTCAGGTGAAATCGCGTAAAATCGTTCTTTTATTGCTATCGTTCGCCCAATGACTTCGACGCCGTAATGCTGGACGACATGACCTTCTATGGTTGAGGATGTACAAAAAATTCCATGCCCTGATTCTCCAAAAAACTTCATTAAGGCACTGTCATCAAACTCCGCAATAATGACTGGCACAATGTTTTCTTGCTCGAACCAGGACTGTAGGCTTATTTTTTGCGCCGACTTATCTCCGCAAATTAAAAAAGGTTTCTGGTGAAGTGATGCAGGAAATTGACCTTCAAGCTGAGATACCTGAGTTTTAGTCGCATAAAAACTGACCCCACTTTCTCCCAGTAAATGGCTATATGCTTTTAATGGCATACCAGGTGTCACCGGCTGATCCGAGATGATCAAGTCGAGCTTATTCAGCGCCAACTCACCCAGTAAAGAATCGAAGTCACCTTCACGACAAACCAGCTTGATTGGCCCATTTAGCGAAAAGCTGCTTTGTAGAATATTAAAGGCGAGAATTTTTGGAATAACATCGACAACGCCAACCGTAAATACAAACTGCTGGTGTCTATCTTTCATTTTCAATGATTGCTGTAATTCCGTCCCCAGCAAAAATATACCTTCCGCATAGCTCAGTGTTAATTTGCCGATATCATTTAATACCAGGCGCTTACCTTTACGGTCAAATAGCTGCACGCCTAAATAGTCTTCAAATACGCTCAGCTGACCACTGATTGTTTGTGGTGACAAATGTAACAGCTGCGCTGCTTTAACAATACTACCTTCTTGAGCAATTGCGTGAAAATAACGTAAGTGATTGTAATTTAGCTGATTAATGGTTTTTTCCTCCGTGATTTAGCCGTGCATAACAAGATGCCTGACAGAGAAATCGATTATAACCTTAATCGTTATATACGACTAATATATCAATTTAATTCGACTTTAATTGATTAAGAACATCGTTATACAATCCTGGCAACTATAACTAACTTGGCCTATAAAATTAATGCCTAATATTCTCAGACAAATGGTTCAGCACGATGCCGCCGGTGGCATGTTACTGGTAGCCGCAGCTGTTTTAGCAATACTGATGGCGAACACACCATTGTCTTATTTTTATACTGGCTTCCTCGCACTACCCGTCAGTATAGAAATCGATAACTTCGCGATCGACAAACCATTATTACTCTGGATCAACGACGGTTTAATGGCGATATTTTTCTTTTTAGTCGGTCTCGAAGTAAAGCGAGAGTTAATTGATGGGCACTTATCTAGCCGTGACCAGGTCATTCTACCTGCCATTGCAGCACTGGCCGGTATTGCTGTGCCAGCAACGATTTACTTAATGTTTAATTACAATGACCCAATCGCGGTCAAGGGTTGGGCTATTCCATCAGCCACGGACATTGCTTTTGCATTGGGTGTTTTTAGCCTGTTTGGCAAAAGGTTGCCGCTCAGTTTAAAACTATTCTTATTGTCGGTTGCGATTTTTGATGATATCGCCGCGATTGTCATCATTGCGATATTTTACTCACAAGAATTATCGATCACCTCGCTCAGTGTTGGTGGCGCAGGTATCTTTATTTTATTCGTCTTAAATCGCCTTAGGGTGCCTTACCAGAGCATATATATTTTGGTTGGTATAGTTATCTGGGTGGCGGTTTTGAAATCTGGTGTACATGCCACCTTAGCCGGATTTGCAATAGCGTTATTCATTCCTTTCCATTTGAAAAATGAGCAAGGCAATTCGATGCTTGAGCAAATGGAACATGGCCTGCAGCCTTGGGTTGCGTTCTTTATATTACCACTATTTGCCTTTAGTAATGCGGGTGTCAGTTTGCTCGGCATACAGGTAGCTGATCTCTACAACTCAGTCACAATTGGCATCATGCTGGCACTTTTCTTTGGTAATCAAATCGGCATTTTCGGTATCTGCTGGATAGCCGTCAAGCTCGGCCTGGCAAGCTTGCCCAAGGACACCAATTGGCAGCAGTTATATGGTGTTTCCTTGCTATGTGGTATCGGATTCACGATGAGTCTTTTTATCGGCTCACTCGCCTTCGAACAATATGATGCAAGCTACCTTAACCACGTCAAGATCGGTGTGTTAGCTGGCTCAATTCTATCTGCCATTGTCGGCTCTTACGTTATCTCGAAAGCCCCTTTAACCCCAGCTCCATCAAAAGAGGAACTAAGTCATGCGAAGTAATAGAACCTACTCAATTATCCTGGTCTTGCCATTCATTATGCTGAGCCATGGCACTGCAGCGACCGAGAACTCACGACTAGCCGCGTCGCCTTCTGCCTGTAACGCCAGCGTTCAACCAAACCCTCTAGGCAGCCTTAGTCCTGATTGTAGGGACTACATCAAGCACTACTTTGGGCAGATTATATCAACCAAAATAATGGCGAAACAGCCGAACTTAAGGGACACAAAGAGTAAAAATAAAGTGCCACTTTCAAACTTTGAACAACGAGCTTTTAGTACTCGTGTAGGAAGCTACAGCGAATTGAGACACCGTAGCACAACAACTCAAAGCTGTGTATTGAACCACTATGAGACGGAATTTCATATCAGTAGATTAGTCGACCAACTGGATTATTCGGCAGCCGTGCGAGTTGAAAAAGCTGCTCTGATCAATCAAACCTTAAAAGAAAACAAGATTTGCTAAAGGCCATTCGTTAACGAAGAAAATGGTCGCGAAAACACTAGTGTTTGTATTTTTTAAATGAAAGGAGAAACGAGTATGAATATCTATGTCAACTTTAGAAATCTCAAAAAAAGTAGTGCTGCAATTAAACAAGTAAGTGATCGCTTATCTTTGGCTTTTGCAAGAACACAGGATGCCATTCAAAGTGTGTCGATCATTGTCGTAACGTAAATGGCCCGAAAGGTGGCGTAGATAAACTATGCCGTATTTTGATCAAGTCAGACCAGCTACCCGATATAGTGATTACTGAAAACCAGGCTAGCATAAGTATGGCTATTGACCGTTGTATTGCTCGCGCTCGACAAAACTTGTCTTGAAATCTAAAGCGAAAGAAGCGGTCTTTACAACAGCGTATGAAACTGCAGCACTTGCTTCCGACAGATGATGACAACATGGCCAACTTGAGTGCTTAGAAACTAACCCTAGAAGGGCTGTTACTGAGGTAACTCCATTTTAATAACTCCCTTTTTAATGCTTACTTTAAAACAAAAATCAAGAGGTGTTCTAATGGAAATATCAAAGAATTTATCTTCAGAAAACTTTATTACCGATACCAAGAATCAAAATAGAGTACTCAGAAACACTTACCTTTTACTTTCCGCAACGCTGTTTTTTAGTGCGATTACTGCCACTACAAGCGCGCTATTAAAACTACCACATCCAGGGATAGTCATTACTCTGTCAGGCTATTTTGGGTTGTTGTTTCTGACGTCAAAACTGCGCAATAGCGCCGGCGGCATCTACAGTGTTTTTGCTCTAACTGGCTTCATGGGCTACACCATTGGCCCCATTGTTGGCGCCTACTGGGCAATGGCACCGGCTCTTGTTATGCAATCTATGGCAGGCACCGCCGCGATATTTTTAGGCTTGTCTACCTTTGCCACCTCAAGTAAGCGAGACTTCAGCTTTTTAGGACCAGCTCTATTGATCGGAGTGATCGTTGCCTTCTTGATCGGTATTGGCGCCTTAGTGTTCGAAATGCCAGGGCTCTCACTGGCAGTATCAGCCATGTTTGTCATCTTAATGTCGGGCATGATTCTATATGAAGTGAATCAAATCATGCGAGGTGGTGAAACCAACTACCTCATGGCAACGGTAACGCTATTTGTTTCCATATTTAATTTCTTCACTAGTCTATTGCATTTACTCGGCTTCGCTCAGTCGGAATAGTCAGCTGTGTTTGTCGTATTCACACCATCGGGACGAGCCTTTTCAGGCTCCCTCGAACAGCTTCGCCGCGTCGAGAAAACATTTCTATCAAACTCGACGCGGCAAGCGGATATAAGTCATACGGATCCAAGCCAGGCAGACATTAACCTGTCACAGCAAAGACAAAACGGCACTCAGGCGTACAAAGTTCCCGCGGCTAAAACCCAGATATATCTGGCGCTTTTAAACGAAGCCAAACAACGCGAGCCAATTTATCAAGCTTATCAAGTAATGAATCCCAATGTGCAGGTGATACTGAACTCATGGACAATCGCTGAAGCATTTAAAAATTTCCAGACCTTCCCTTATCACCTTTTCTCCATTGTTGATAGCAGTCGAAACCTACTGGGAAGCTTGTCCAGAAAACATTTTTATGAATTTTTACTAGGCCATATATCATCTGATTCTGCTATGACACAAACGATCACAGATTGCTTTTTAGACGGGGAGTCACTGGCATACTCAGCAGAACCAGTGACTGATGTTAGGCGTATTATTCACTTGTTGATCGACAAAAATCTTGATGCCCTCACTATCGTTGAAGAAAATGGTCGAATGGCAGGCATAGTGTCACGCTCCGATATATTGCAATGCACTATTGCCGAACCGCCTCTCTCACTCTGGTGTTAGCTCGAAACATAGCCGAGTTATTAACCGCCCTCTTTCTCGATCACTAAGACGATTTCTCCCACTTGAAAACCCCATTTCGTCATTACCGATTCATTGATCAAAACATTTTTAGAAACTAGATACATTCGGTCATCGATATTTAAATCAAGCATTCCATCTTCGTAGGGAACCCGTAGTACGTAGTTCAAAAATAGGCTGTTGCCCGCCACTTTTAGCTGTGAACTGCCAATCACATCGTTTGCTGTACCGATAAATTTTCCAGCATCATCTTTCACAATGGTCCAAATACGTTGCTGCTTTTCGCCATCATCGAATACAAAGTTTTCATCCAGTGTACCGATGCCATCCTTCCACGATGCATCGATACTAGCATCGAAATATCGAATCACTTTGCCGCTTCGATCTTTAACAATCCCATGCGCGCGCAGCGAGCCATTGAAGAACTCTTGCAGCACTAACTTAGGACTGTTATTTTCATAATCTGTCACCGAAACACTAGCGCAAGCAGACAAAATTCCCACGTTTAAAATCAGTAAGCCGCACCTAATCATGTTTTTCGTCATCTTCAAAATCTCTGGGTTAAGTAGTTCTAAATATTGTCCGCTTTATCGGCTTTAATAAAGTCACAAGCCAGTGCTGTTTCCTGGTATTGATATTTGATGTCTACAACCAAACCATCGCCATTGTCGCCATTAATATTCGACAAACCTCGATATCGATTCAACCGCATCAGTGTCTAGTCATACCACAACTCGATGGGTGAAGCGAGCATTTGGAAAAGCCAGTTAGATGGCTCTAACGCAAAACATTGATCGGTGCTTATTTCATATTGGCAAAGCGACTTTTTAACCCGTAATGAAATCAACTGGGCACGTGACACCAACGGAAATTGGAAATACTTTATGTTACCTGACACTAACTTTTTCTAGTTGTCTCGAATAAATACATCAAACCCAGCATCAATTACTACTGGCTTCTCACCGAGCGCCGATAGTCTATACTGCTGATTATTCTTCTTCCCATCACGAGCGGTCATCGACATCATTAAGTTGTTTTGATCTAACTTAACCTTCTCCTGATTCGAAGCATAAGTTTGAGCAAATTATGGGGTGGTACGACCCGACCCATAGTCGAGTGTTTTATGGGCGATTAAAGCGCCATCGCTAGACTGGTAAAAAAAACATCACTCGGCAATTCATTTGCTACACCACAGTGAACCTCTTTGTAGAGACTATCGCCACTTTGCAATCCAGTGGCTTCACCTACCACCTGTTCGTAAAGCTGTTCAGCCGAATGACTTAGTGCAGGCGAGAGCATAAAGAGGAGTTCCATAATATGGATAAACTTCGATTTCTTATTCATTGGGTGCCTCATGGTTTGAATCGACCTGTCATATAAAGTCCAGCGGGAAATAAACCTGCCCATCCGGCTGCAATGACCGCCATCGACATGATTGGCGACGCACCAAAAGAGGCATCACTAAACTCAACGCCAGCCCAATAACTCATTGGCCCAAACACAGCGCCTACAATAACGGCAAGCCAACAATAGCGAGACAGCCAGGCAAGTGAGTGCATAAAAGTGGTGGCAAACAAAATCCATAAACAAACCATCCAGACTGGCAAGCTAAACCAAACCGCATCGGGGTAAACAACCAAGCCAAAAAATACTAATAGTGAATCCCAGGTGATTCCGACAAACGATACCCATCCGATATTGCGCCATTCAGATTTACTTTGGACCACGTAGCGATGATGGATTAACAGAGCAATCACGCTATAGGCGACAGCCATTAAATTTCCGCCAAGGACACAAACTGCCCACCCCAACTGGAACATCACTAAATTAAGGATCTTGAATTTCATTAGCAGAAAATTATTGTGAGAAAGTCATTTCAATTATGCAATCGTGATTTGGTTACTTCGCTTCAAGCTGCTGGCTTAGGTCGCCAATCAGGCTTGGCAAACAAAATTTGTGATGTCCCAATTACGCGCTCTTCAAAAGCACCCTGGCAATAGCACAGGTAATATTCCCACATGCGAATAAAGACATTGTCAAAACCTAAAGCCTTAACCTCTTCCAACTTTGATAGAAAACGCTGCCGCCAGACAGCTAGTGTTTTGGCATAATCGAGTCCTATTTCTTCCATACCAATCATCTGTAGATCGGTATGCTGCCTGACCGAAGACATCATTACTTCATGCCCAGGCAACGAACCACCCGGAAAAATATAACGCTGAATAAAATCGACCGAACTACGCGCATACTGATAGCGTTGGTCAGGAATGGTGATCGCCTGGATTAACATCAAACCATTCGGCTTTAGTAATGTCGCGCAACAGTTAAAATATTTTTGATAGAATTCGTGCCCAACCGCTTCAATCATTTCAATTGAAACTAACTTATCGAAACTGCCTTTAAGGTCTCGGTAGTCTTCAAAAATGACGCTAATCTGATCTTCTAACCCCGCATTGGCAACCCGCTTTTTTGCTGTTTCATATTGTTGTTTCGATATCGTGGTGGTGGTTACTCGGCAGCCATAATGTTTAGCCGCATGCAGCGCCATGCCACCCCAACCCGTGCCGATTTCAAGCAAATGATCGGATGGTTGCAAGGCTAATTTTTGGCAAATAACATCCAGCTTATGAACTGCTGCTTCATCTAAACCCATTTCAACCTGATCGCAGGTGGTAGACGCAAACATTGCAGACGAGTACATCATTTCAGGATCAAGAAATAAGGCGAAAAAATCATTACTCAAATCATAGTGGGCAGATATGTTTTGTCTGGACTTATTAGAGGTATTCCGATTAAGCCAGTGATAAGCCTTATCGAACAATCGATGAGTTAATGGTTTTGAATCATCCATACCATTCAGGAAATTAATATTGATCGACATCAGGCGTATCAAATCAACCAGATTGGGAGATGACCACTTACCCAGCATGTAAGCTTCCGCCGCACCGATGGAACCGCCGAACGCGATATCTCGATAAGCACTAGGATCATGAATGACTATTGTCGCACTAACATTACATGACTCAGATTGTTGGCCAAAACACTTCAACCCGCCGCCATCTTCGCCTCTTTCATCTTTTAAAAAGAGCGTTCCGAGGGGGATTTTAGTCAATCGTTTTTCTAGCAAGGTTTGTGCGAAATTTTTCAATAAACCACGCTGACTACGGACGGTTAATTTGGGCTGTGTTAAATATGTCATAAGTTAATTCTTTAGGTTTTTTTGATTGTTGTTTGATACACCATTCGAAAACTTTGGGTGATCATAGAAAGGGACTTTTTTGATTCCGAGCTTTAAAGCCTGCCAGTAAATTGAAGATGCCACCTTTGCTGTCATCCATGGGTGCTGCAACAAAATACGCGCAAGACTACCCGCATTAATTTCTTGTCTTTTTAAGGCCATGGTGGCATCCACTTGTCGCTTACCCTCATGCATCGTTTCAAGGTTAAGACTTAACACTTTCGATGGATTATTACTGGTCCACTGGTATGTCATGTCCATCGGATTAAAAGGCGACACATGCATTTCTTTATGGAAACTCAGGTGCTGAATGCGTTGGTTCGGATCACATTTAAGCACATAACTTTTGTGCTCTTTCCAAGGCGTGTTAGTCACTTCGGTGACTATTGTGGTTAGGTTTTCTTGCTCATCAAAGCAATAGTAACTGGTAATTGGATTCATATTGAACCCAAAATATCTAAGATTTGCGAGCATACGAATCGCACCTTTGTGCGCTTCACCAGTCTCTTCGAAAATTCTATCTCGGATAGATTGGTCTAACGATATTGTCGAATCACCCAAAAAATCTGATCTTTCGAATCTGGCTGGTCGCCACTTCTTTTTCGACCACCAGGGGGACAGACTTAAAACACGATCAAGTTCACTTAAGTCCAGGTACATCATAAATACCTGATAACTAAACTTATGCGCCACCGGATGGAATCGGCGATGTCTTAACCAACCCTGGTAAATCGCGCTATGCACTGATCGCCTCCTCAGATGACAGTTGTTCTTGGCTGGCCTTTCGTAAGCCAGGGAGTCGATTAATTAACGTTGCAACCTGACGTCCACTGACCACGCCATCTTCATGAAAACCCTTCCCCAAATAAGCTCCTGCAAACCAGGTATTGTTGGATCCATTGATGCTTTCAATTTTTTTGGCCGCCACTACCGACTCCAAAGAGAACACCGGGTGGCTATAACTAAACTGTTTGATTATTTTCGATTCATCAATTTCTTCCGTTGCATTTAATGTCACACAAAAAATAGTGTCGGATTGAATTCCCTGCAAAATATTCATGTTATAGGTAAGAACTGCGCGCGCCTGAAAACGATCGAAAAGCCTGTAATTCCAACTCGACCAGACAACACGATGGCGCGGCAATAGATTCTCATCGGTATGCAGCACCACGTCATTTTGCTGATAGGGAATCGCCGACAGTGCCTGCTGTTCAGCCAAGGTTGCATCACTTAACAAGGCCAACGCCTGATCACTATGGCAGGCTAGTATCACATGGTCATACACCTGCGCTTCACCATCAGCCATCACCAATTCAACCGAATTATCTAGACGCCGAATGCGCTTGATATTGCTGTTGGTGAAAATTGAATCTCTAAAGCTGCTCGTCAGTGGGTCAAGATAGCTACCAGAGCCGCCTTTAATCACGCGCCATTGCGGCCGATTATTAACACTCAAGAGCCCGTGGTTTTTGAAAAATTGAACAAAAAACAGTAATGGGAAATCCACCATTTTTTCGGTCGAAGCCGACCAGATGGCACAACCCATTGGTAATATATATCGGTAGATAAAGGCTTCACCATAGTGATTCGCTTTCAGGTATTCACTCAGTGTGATGGTTTCAGAAATATTGCCAGCTTCAAGATCCCGAATGGCTTCACGATTAAATCTCAATATGTCCTTAATCATTTTATGAAAAGTAGGACGAAAAATATTCCACCGCTGCGCGAACATTGTATTGAGATTATTGCCACCATACTCAATACCTGTATTTTCACAGCGAACACTAAAGCTCATCTCAGTCGGTTGAGAGTCAACACCCAACTCATCCATCAATTCAATAAAGTTAGGATAGGTCCAGTCATTGAAAACAATAAACCCGGTATCAATAGCAATCTGCTGTCCGTTATGATCAATATCCACGGTTGCGGTGTGACCGCCAATTTTGTCAGCTGCTTCAAAAACTCTCACTTGATGATGCCGACTTAAATAATAAGCCGATGTCAGTCCAGAAATGCCTGCACCAATAATCGCGATTTTCATTATTTTTTGTCCTGTTCATTTGGTGCTGCTGCGACGTTTTCTTCGTCATAATAACTGCCTTTTTGAGACACCATTTTCTGCCACACGCTGGGCAATAATTTTGATATCAACAACAATCCCTGCAAGCGCTTCGGAAAGCTATAAACCCGTGGCCTTGAGGCAATATTTTTGATGATTCGGTTTGCCGCTTGATCCACATCCATTAAAAACGGCATATCAAAATTGTTTTTGCGCGTTAAGGGCGTGTCTATGAACCCGGGATTAACGACCGTGACATCGATATTGTCTGTGGCAAGATCGTGTCGAAGGCTATCAAAGAAATACTGCAAAGCAGCCTTTGATGCGCCATACGCCTCTGACCTTGGAAATGGCGCATTCGTCACCAGTGAGGCAATCGCTACAATATGTGGTCGAGATGCATGGCTGCTACGCAGTAACGGCAATGCTACTTTCAAACAATTAATAGTCCCGAAGTAATTCACTTCCATCACTCGGCGAATCGCAAGCCAATCAGGCTCGGGGAAATCAAGGTACTCACAGGTACCAGCATTTAAAATAATTTGATCGATGGCAGGAAACTGCTTAGCCATCTTCGACTTTAACGCTGCCAAACTAGATTCATCGACCATATCGCAAGGCATTGCAGTAATATTAGGATTGAGTGCCTGCAGATCCTGCAATGCTTTTTCGTCTCGTGCACTGGCAATCACTTGATGCCCTTGCTTAGCCAGCGCTAAAACCAGATTTCGTCCCAGGCCACTGCTGGCACCGGTTACCCATATGACTTCCCTCTTTAATTGACGGCTGTCTAATTGAGCGTTCTCTGATTGAGTAGTAATTCCCATTCTATCAACCAGCCAGTCGCAATTTGAGCCAACGCGTGGCGGCGCCTACAATCGGCAGTCTTTCGTACAACATCGCGCCCATGTCATAAAAATCCTCGTGGTATTCAATTTTTTCATTCCAGCGAATGTGGCTCACACCACGAACGTCGATGACGTCCGTCCCCAGACGTGGGTGCTTGAAATGCATCACCCATTTAAGATAAGCGGTATTACCGGATGTCACTTGATCTAAATATTCAAATCGACACTCAAGCAAGTCCGTGCATATATTTGAGAAATAATCCTCGACGGCTACCAGGCCTTTTATTTCATGCACAGGATCTTTAAAGTGAATATCGTCAGCGTAGATTTCACCCAGCTGACTCCAGTCGGCTTTGGTCAAATCTTTGAAGGTATCTTTAAACTTGTTTAATACGGGATTGGTCATGTCATGTACTGCTTCATTCAAGGCTAGTTGAGGATATATACGCATTGAATGAGAATTTGGATCATTTGAGTGATCCAAGCTTAAATTCGATGCGTATAATCATTAACATTTACCTAACAAACTTGTTACACATACAAAGAGGCAATGGTGCAAAGCAAGACATCGGCAGATAAAGTCACAGAGTTGAAAGATTGCATCGCCAGGATTGTTTCTCACGGCGACAAGGACGCGTTTTCAACCTTGTTCGATCATTACGCCCCGCTCATTCGGGCTTATAGCCTTGCCAGGGAACCCGGCGCGAATTTGATCGCAGATGAACTGGCGCAAGAAGTGCTAATTCGAGTCTGGTTAAAGGCAGGAAGCTACAATTCGCAACTATCGAATATTAATACCTGGATTTTCACATTGGCCAGAAACTGTCGCATCGACTACTTTCGGCGTAATGGCCGTTATGTCAGTGACATTGACCCAACCGAAATCTTCAACAACATCGAAGATGAAAGTCCAGGCCCCTTCCAACTAGCCCATCAAATTACCCATCAAAACAGGCTAGAAGAAAATATAAAAACCGGTTTAGCCAAACTGCCCCGTGAGCAGTCTGAGGTATTGACCAAGGTCTATCTCGAAGGAAAAAGTCATCAACAAACCAGCACCGAATTGAAGTTGCCTCTAGGAACGGTTAAATCCCGAGTCCGTTTGGCGCTGCGAAAGCTTCAAGTTTTGGTAACGAGGTAACCCAATGAATACTCTCAAAAATCACCCTGAAGACGAACTTTTGGCAGCCTATGCCGCTGCCAGTTTGCCACTGAGCCAAGCCTTATGCATTTCGGTTCATCTCGAACATTGTTCCATATGCACTCAAAACTTGCGTCGGTTGAATCAACTCGGTAGTGAGCTGATGCAAAATCTGCAACCTGCACCGCCCTCGCCAGAGTTGAAGCATAGTCTGCTCAACCAAATTGACCAGATGTCAGTCAACGAGGCTGCAAATGAAACGGTTACGTCACAAACCAACACTAGCAATCAACCTTTACCGCGGTGTCTGCATCAATTCATCAAAACTGGATATAAAGACATACCGTGGAAGAGATTGTCGCGCGACATCCACAGCCATGAGTTGTGTAGAGGTCAGAATAACGCGAAGGTCGAATTATTACGCATCAAACCAGGCGGCACGGCTGGCACCCACACCCACATGGGGGATGAATACACTGTCATCCTAGAAGGCAGTTTTTCGGACGAATCAGGACTCTATCGTCAAGGTGATTTCCTCGTACGAGACAGCCGCCATAAACACACGCCAGTCGCGACTATTGATAAAGAATGCATCTGTCTAACCGTCACCGAAGCCCCCATTCAGCTCACAGGATTTTTTGGCCTACTACTGAATCCCTTAATTCGTCGCAGCTATGCTTAGTTTCGAAATCGGACATGTGTCTATCTGTTGTCTTATGCGAGGAGCCTGCCTAGTTTAGGTAATCGTAGCGAGAGAAATTCATTTTGAATCAAGTTTTTTATGATCTTATGGGCCAAATAGCTGTTCTATTCAACGAATTGGATCGGAAGGACCGTAGTACCGTAGGGCGCAATAGTGAAACGTTTTGCGCCGTATGTCTTAAACAACCACCATCCAGATCCTATGATATTTGCTCGGCTCTCAGGATGAGTCTGACACCTAACCAATTATGGAAAAGTTGAGTACTGAGAGGCCTGCATAATTGACACTATTAACCGAGGTTAATAATGCCCATGACAGGCGAATAAATTTGTTTGAAATTGAGCGTTTAGAGCATTCCAGTTTCTATGCAGGGATTTTGGGGTTTCTTTTAAATTGACAAAACTACTAATAATTGGTAGTTTTTTTGGATCTTTGCAATGAAAGGCAATTATCATGGCGACAACATCTATTGATTTAGGTGAGCACTTTGCTGGCTTTTTAAGTCAGTTAAAGAAAAGTGGGCGTTATCGTAATGCTAACGAAGCCGTTAGAGCGGGTTTGCGTCTACTAGAGCAGGCTGAGGCAGAGAACAAGGTTAAAATTGAATCGTTAAGGCGATTAATTATCTCTGGTGAAGAAGGTGGAGAGAGTGACTGTACTCTTGATGAAATTTTCACCGAGGTGAAAGCTGAATTTGATGCCCAATAAATTTAAGTTCTCTGTAAAAGCACGCGCAGATATTAAAAAAAAATTCGATACAGCTTTCAACAATTTGGCGAAAACCAAGCGATTAAATATAAAAATGGCCTTGAGGATTGTTTTCAACTATTAGCTGATAATCCGAGTATAGGGCAAAAATGTGATGATATTCGCAAAGGGTATTTTCGACATGAGCATGAAAACCACATTATTTTTTATCGTCAACGGTCAAACAATATTTTTATTGCAACTGTCATCCATGACAGAATGGATTTAAACCGTATTTAAGGTGCTAGCGGTAATTCTTAGCTGTGCTGGCTAGGTCTGCCACGTTAAGCAAGAACTGGCCACTGCCATCCTAATGCTAAGACATACTCCCTGACTTTAAAATCGAATAGCTGAGATGATCAATGGCTTATAGGTTCGAGATTTGACCCCGTGATCCCACCTAACCGATAATATCCCCTCATTTTATGCTTTCTTAAAAATTGGGGTGAATTGTGACACCAGAAGAATTCCGAACGGCAGGGCATCGGCTCATCGACTGGATAGCGGACTATCGATCTCAGATAGATCAAATGCCAGTTCGCGCTCAAGTGAAGCCTGGCGATGTCAAAAGTGGATTACCCGCTAGCCCGCCGACGACACCTGAATCACTCGATGACTTAATGCAAGATTTGCAAAACATCATCGTGCCGGGGCTGACTCAAGTTCAGCATCCAATGCATTATGGCTGGTTTCCTTCGAATGCCTCGTTATCGTCGGTGCTTGGCGATATCGCAAGCTCTGGACTCGGCACACTTGGAATATCCTGGGAAAGCTGCCCAGCATTAACCGAAGTAGAACAAGTGGTGTGCGACTGGTTGCGCCAGTTAACCGGCTTGTCAGATCAATGGGAAGGCACCATTCATGACACTGCCTCGACCGCTTGTTTAACTGCGCTTATGGTGGCTCGCGAACAGGCCAGTGATTACTCTCAAAATCGAGGCGGTTTACAGAGTGAATCGAAGCCATTGATTGTTTACACCACGGAAGAAGCCCATTCGTCAGTTACTAAAGCCGCTTTGCTTGCAGGCTATGGCTTGCAGAATTTACGCAAGGTGGCGATGGATCCTGTCACCAGAGCCATGTCGAGTATTGCGCTTGCTGACAGCATAGAGAATGACCTGGCTAACAGCTGCCAACCCGCCGCGATTATTGCCTCTGTCGGATCAACGGGCGTCACGGCGATAGACCCAGTGGCTAAAATAGCGATCATTGCCAATCGTCACAAAATTTGGCTACACGTCGATGCTGCGATGGCAGGCAGCGCAATGTTACTACCCGAATGCCGCCACCTCTGGCATGGTGTCGAGGATGCCGATTCAGTCTCGTGGAACCCACATAAATGGATGGGCACCATTCTCGATTGCTCGTTATTTTATGTTAAGCAGCCTGGACTACTCATCCGCGTTATGTCGACTAACCCAAGTTACCTGCGTTCGACTGTCGATTCGGAGGTCGTTCAATATCGTGACTGGGGCATTCCACTTGGCAGACGATTTCGGGCATTGAAACTCTGGTTTCACTTACGACTGGATGGCCCCGACGCAATTCGTACCCGTTTAAGACGTGACCTTGATAATGCGCACTGGTTTGCCAGCCAGGTTGAAACAACTGAGCATTGGCAAGTATTAATGCCGGTGACTTTACAAACCATTTGTATTCGGCATCAACCACCCGGATTAGAGGGAGACGCCCTTGATACCCACACCCTGGCCTGGGTCGATGCCATTAACCAGTCGGGCGATGCATTCATGTCACCTTCGCAGCTTGAAGGTCGATGGATGGTTCGAGTTTCAATCGGTGTCGAATCCACCGAGCGTGAGCATGTTCAAAAACTGTGGGCACTCATTCAAAAAACGGCTTCTACCACTCTTCGCGCACACTAAGTCGCCCGAAATATCGCCTTAAGAGCACTAGAAGCATCAATTTGATAAGACATTACAAACGAAAACCGATACATTACGTTCTTTCAAAATCAACCATTTAACCCCCCAATGATTAGTAGTAACCTATGGCTAAAATAACCTGGAAAACAGAAGACGGAAACGAAATCAGTGCAGACGTCAAAGACGGCTTAAATTTGATGGAAGCAGCCATTGAGAATGACGTCCCCGACGTCGATGGCGACTGCGGCGGGTGCCTGTCTTGTGCCACCTGTCATGTGTTTGTTGATGAAGCCTGGTTTGAAAAAACAGGTGAAGTCAACGATGTTGAAGACACTATGCTAGAAATGACGGATGTTGAGCGTCGCGGCAATAGCCGTTTAAGCTGCCAACTGATTGCATCACCCGAGCTAGATGGTTTAGTGCTTTACGTACCCGCACCATAGCCAGAGAGCTTTAGCCAACGGGTGCTTTAGTAGCATAGCCTAAAGCACCTTAGTCCACAGGGCTCTTCTAAAAATACACTTTTCCGTGATTGACACATCAGCTCCGTGCTCGAATCCTGATGTAGCCCCTGTACACTCCAGTTCTCCGCGCGGTGCTTTCTTGCACTTATTGCCATGGATGTCATGTATGTCTGTTTTGCATCGTTACATGGATGTAATCAATTAGAACAATGCAGGAGCAATTGTCGAGGAGCACAAAAACAGGTCACGAAAAAATCACTATTTTTAGAAACACCCTTCAGTAAATGCATACTCTGGAATCAGTGAAATTCACTTTGAATTTTAAACTCTAGCCCCTATTATCCGTAGCTGTTGCCACATCTTTTAGAGTCATTAACATGCAAAAGTCAATCGTTATTGTTGGAGCTGGACAAGCTGCCGCTTCTTTTGTTTCTCGCCATAAAGCATTGGGGAAAAAAGGCATTGGAAATAACGAACCGCTAATTCTAATCGGTGAAGAGCCGGTGCCACCCTATCAACGCCCGCCACTATCCAAAGCTTATATGTCGGGTGACCTGGAACGCGAACGCCTATTTATTCGACCCGCAGAGTGGTATTTGGAACAGAGCATTACGACCCATTACAATACCCGTGTTGACTCGATTGACCCTCAACTAAAACAACTTAAAGCGTCAGATGGTCAAACCATTGATTATGGCAAACTGGTGTTGTGTACGGGTTCTAGTCCGCTGTCGTTACCGGCCAGTATTGGTGGTGACCTGGCAGGTGTATTGACGCTGCGCAATATCGCCGACGTTGAAGCCATGGCGCCTGAATTAGTGTCAGGACGTAAGCTACTGATCGTCGGCGGTGGTTACATTGGTCTTGAAGCAGCGGCCGTCGCACGCAAGTTTGGGCTTGAAGTCACCGTTGTCGAAATGGCCGAGCGTATTTTGCAACGAGTCGCAGCATCACAAACCTCAGATTTCTTCCGAGCGTTACATCACCAGCACGATGTCGACGTTCGCGAATCAACCCAGCTACTACAATTGACCGAAAGTAATGGTCGAGTGAATGGTGCGGAATTGGCCAATGGAGAGCGATTAGAAGCAGACCTGGTACTCGTTGGCATTGGTGGCCGACCCAATATCGAACTCGCCGAGCAGGCCGGTCTTGATTGCGAGAATGGCATCGCGGTCAATCAAACCTGCCAAACGTCAAACCCAGATATATTTTCTGCTGGCGACTGCGCCAGCTTTATCCGAAACGGCCGACGTACCCGGCTCGAATCGGTACAAAATGCCGCCGACCAAGGTGATTTAATTGCCCGTGTTATCGCTGGCGAAGCTGTCAGATACGATCCATTGCCGTGGTTTTGGTCAGATCAATACGATTGCAAATTACAAATTGCTGGCCTGAATGTTGGTTATACCAAAACAGTTATTCGACCAGGGTCAAAACCGGGTGGTCAATCAGTTTGGTATTATGCAGAGAACAAGTTACTCGCGGTCGATGCCATGAATGACGCCATGGCTTATGCCCTTGGACGTAAAATGATTGGTGCTGACTTGCATCCGTCTCCCGAACAAATCGCCGATCCAGATGTTGATTTAAAGGCCTTGTCGAAAAGTAGCCTATAGCGTTAACAACGTAG
>JBDNJA010000168.1:0-4818 GCA_041688005.1 Gammaproteobacteria bacterium | reverse complement strand
TTCGACCCGCGTTTGCACTTCACCTCGTCGCGAAACGAGTTTCACTAGATCTCCACGGCGCATGCCTCTCGCCTTGGCATCATCAGGATGCATGTAGACTAGTGCATCCGGCATAGCCTTATAAAGTTCGGGAACGCGCTGAGTCATAGAACCTGAATGCCAGTGTTCGAGCACACGACCGGTTGAAAGCCACAGGTCATACTCTTCATCCGGAGATTCTGCTGGTGGCTCATAAGGCAATGCAAAAATAACAGCCTTGCCATCAGGCTTGCCATAAAAATCAAAGTCACTGCCTGGTTTACAGTATGGATCTGACCCTTCTTTAAAGCGCCATTTGGTCTCCTTGCCATCCACCACCGGCCAGCGTAACCCACGGGTCTGATGATATCGATCATAAGGCGCTAAATCATGCGCCTTACCTCGTCCAAAACTGGCATACTCTTCAAACAGCCCTTTTTGAATATAAAATCCGAAATAGCGTGATTCCTGATTGAGTCTGTCAACAGGTACTTCGTCAAGAGAGAACTCATCAACATTACCATTACGATAAAGCACATCGAATAATGACTTGCCTCTATGCTCTGGTTTTTTTGCAATTAATTCTTCAGGCCAGACATCTTCAACTTTAAACCGTTTGGAAAACTCGACTACCTGCCACATGTCTGACATGGCACCTTTTGGCGCCTCAACCATTTGATACCAGGACTGAGTCCGTCTTTCGGCATTGCCGTAAACACCTTCTTTCTCGACCCACATTGCAGTCGGCAGAATTAGATCTGCGGCTTGTGCCGTTACGGTTGGGTAAGGATCAGAGACGACAATGAAATTTTTCGGGTTACGATAGCCTGGAAATACCTCTTCCGTAATATTGGCGGCTGCCTGCATATTGTTATTACATTGCACCCAATAAAAGTTGAGCTCGCCATCCTTCAGTTTTCGGTTTTGCAATACCGCATGATAGCCAGGTTTGGCCGGAATAGTGCCTTCGGGTAGTTTCCAGATTTTTTCTGCTGTGGCTCGATGCTTGGGATTTTTGACGACCATGTCGGCGGGTAAACGATGTGAAAATGTACCCACTTCACGAGCTGTACCGCAGGCTGATGGCTGCCCTGTTAATGAGAATGGGCTATTACCAGGCGTCGAAATCTTCCCCGTCAACAGATGGATATTGTAAGCCAGGTTATTGGCCCAAACGCCACGCGTATGCTGATTGAATCCCATCGTCCAGAAAGAAGTGACCTTAATGTCAGGGTCGGCGTATAGCTCTGCCAATGCTTTTAGATTGGATTCAGGCACACCGGATAATTCTGATGTGTACTCGAGGGTATAGCTGCTGACAAATTTCGCATACTCTTCAAAACTGATCGGTTTTGAACTACCTTTTGTCTTGCCGTTATTTTTTGCTTTCTGCTCTAACGGATGTTCGGGGCGTAAGCCATAACCGATGTCAGTTTCACCCAGGCGGAAGTTGGTATGTTTATTAACAAAGTCCCTATTCACTCGATCGGTTTGAATGATGTAGTTGGCGATATAATTCAAAATGGCCAAATCGGTTTGCGGCGTGAATATCATGCCATTGTCAGCCAGGTCGAAGTTGCGGTGCTTATAAGTAGATAATACAGCGACCTTGACATGTGGCGCACTCAAGCGACGGTCAGTCACACGCGTCCATAGGATCGGGTGCATTTCGGCCATGTTAGAGCCCCAAAGCACCATTGCGTCTGCCGCTTCCATATCGTCATAACAACCCATTGGCTCGTCGATTCCGAAGGTTCGCATAAACCCACCAACCGCCGAGGCCATGCAGTGTCGAGCATTGGGGTCAATGTTGTTAGACCGAAAGCCAGCTTTCATAAGCTTTACCGCCGCATAACCTTCTTGCACCGTCCATTGACCGGACCCGAACATGCCAACAGCAGTAGGCCCCTTTTCTTTCAGAGTCGCCTTAGCTTTCTCTTCCATAACGTCAAAAGCCTGCGCCCATGAGATGGGTGTAAAGTCACCATCTTTGGCATATTTGCCGTCTTTCATGCGTAACAAAGGCGTGGTTAAACGGTCTTTGCCATACATGATTTTTGACAAGAAATAGCCCTTAATACAATTCAGGCCTTTATTAACCGGCGACTTAATATCTCCATGAGTGGCGACTATTTTCCCATCAAGCACACCAACATTGACACTACAGCCGGTGCCACAAAATCGACAAGGAGCCTTATCCCACTTCAGCTTAGTCTCCTCTCCATTAGTGATCAGGTTTGTGGCGGAAACTGGAACCGCGACACCTGCAACGGTGGCGGCGGCGGCGACTGCATTTGCTTTAATAAATTCGCGGCGATTAATTGTCATAGCGGGACCTTATTCAGAGTCTGAATCTTCAGAAATAAATTGGTGATATACCGGCGCCAAAGACAGCAAGCCCGGATGATATTTTAATTTGTCGATATTTTTTCCAATGCCAGCCTGATGACTACCTTCGAGCGTAAATACAATCTTACCTTGAGGGCTTACAGCATGAATTTCTGAACCACTGAGCTGCTCTATGGCTTGCTTGACCCGACCCATCTCAGCATCGATTACCTGGGCAATGAAACTGGCTACGTGATATTCAGTGGTCGCCTCTTGGTTACTGGCCTGTTCACCCTTCTCGACCAGTTCCATTGTCATCATGCTCAATTCATCTCCAGTACAATTGCACTTTGCGGGCAACTAGTAATACAGGCGCCACATTGGGTGCAATCGTCAAAGGTCAGTCGGGGTTGAGGGATACTGCTTATGTTTCCATCCCGTTCATAAGAAAACTCGATTGCAGCTGGTTCACATACGTCTAAACAACTCTGGCAGTACACATTATTTTTTGCCAGGCATTGACCGGTAATAGAGAGTTCAAACTTCCAGGGCTTAAACCGGTATTCAGCATCGGACTGTCGGTCGAAAAATAATGGCTGGTCGCAGACTTCATGGCACTGCGTACAGAAAGTGCATTCGCCTTTTTCGAAATCAATTATCGGATAGCCTTCTTTATCCTGTGAAATGATTTTTGTTTCACAGGCATCGATGCACTTGTAACACTGAGTACACTTGTCGATAAAACCGGCTTCGTTAATCGCCCAGGGCAGTCTTAGTGCTTTCGGGATTTTGACTTCACCTCGAAACAAACGACGCCGTGATGGGTTTGCGAGCTTTTCCATATCTAGCTCTTCTAACTTATCAATGGGTTGTTATCAAGTCGTTGGAGGGCCAAATAAAAGCTGGCTGATCCAGATAGCAAAACCAAGGCCACCCACCAGAATCACGGATAATATTGGCGCTAGAAATACGGCCAGAAATACGAATGTATTACGTTCGTGTTTTTTTTGCTGTGGGTTTTCTTCGGAGACAATCATTGCTTAATTGGTCTGCATTTCATCTAACCTAACCTAACTGTAACCTAACTGTAAAGGCGCAGCAAGACGACAACTTGATCTAGATCAAGTTGGGGGATTATTAATTTCTTCCGTCACGTTCCTGATGGGTTTCCTGATTAATATGTTCATCTGAGTCCTGCCTCGAGATCGGTTTATCCTCGTCGAGCAGTATTTTATAAGCAGGCCCTTGCATATCATCGAACTGCCCACTACGCACGGCCCAGAAAAAAAGCCAAACGATCAGGCAGATCAGAATCAGTGACAAGGGTATTAAAATATATATAACTTCCATTATCTCGACAACCTCAAGGCATTTAGTACCACAATTAGCGAACTCACCGACATGCCTATCGCTGCCATCCACGGCATAACCAGACCCATTGCAGCGGCGGGGATGGCACAAAAATTATAACCCAGTGCCCAACCAAAATTTTGGCGGATATTGTTTCGTGCTCGCCTGGCTATGGCTAAACTATAGGTAATGGTGTTGAGCCGGCTATTCATCAAGACCGCGTCTGCACTAGTTTTGGCTAGTGAGGTTGCATTGCTCATTGCGATCGATACATCAGCCGCCGCTAGCACAGGGGCATCGTTTACGCCGTCTCCTACCATTAATACCACTGCTTTGTTTGCCTGCATCTCTAATACTTTATCCATTTTCTGTTGGGGTGAAAGTCCTGAGTAGTATTCATCAATGTCGACTTGCTCTGCTACTTTTTGAACTGCAGACTCTCGATCACCACTCATCAAAATAACTTTTTTACCCGCTTGACGGAGCCTTGAAATCAATTCGGCGGCATCGTCTCTGAGGGTATCTTCTAATGTAAATAAACTCAATATTCTATCCGCACTCGACAGCACTACTGCTGTGGCAGCAGTCGGCTCAATTGCGTTTAGCCAAACTTGAGGGGCAAGCAAATTAGTTTGCTGTTGAATGAAGTCGATACTGCCGATGAGGTAGGTCTGACCATCGATAAGACCACTCAAACCACCACCAGGATGATTGACTAGATCGGTGGCCACTAGGCGTTCGTTATTGGGTACCTCGGCATTAGCCGCGCCTTTCATTAGCGCCTTTGCTATTGGGTGTTCTGAGTGAGTTTCCAGCGCGGAGGCAATATTCAAGCAGTGGTTAGTATTGATTAATTCATCGATTGATTCATCGTTATGGCTTTCGTAATAAGTATGACTCAGCACAGGTTCGCCCAGGGTTAAAGTGCCTGTTTTGTCAAATACGACATGTGTCACTCGATCCAGGCTATCGAGCACACCACCATGAGTGACCAATAACCCCTGGGCTTGCAATCGACTTAAAGCAGCACTAATGGCGGTCGGCGTTGCTAGCGACAAGGCACAGGGACAAGTAACAATTAGCGATGCGAGGGCTATTTCTAGCCAGTGTTCGGGGGATTTA
>JBDNJA010000167.1:0-13110 GCA_041688005.1 Gammaproteobacteria bacterium | reverse complement strand
ATGGCAAAGGTAACACTCAAACCCAGAATTTTATTCTCGGGCGACAAAAAACCAAGCCTGACCAAGCTAACAAAAATGCACCGTCAATCGCATGAGCATTGCTTTATTGCGAACTCGGTTAAAACTGAAGTGGTGACCGAAATTTTCGAACCTATTGACCCAATGCCGTTAAGTTAAGAGATCGGTGATAGCGTAACTCACGTTTTCGAGATCGTTTCGAGGCATGTGCGTCGGGTTACGCGATAAAGCTGCTAACCCGACCTTCATTTTTCACATACCTAAATGGAATTGGCTACTGAACCTTAAGGATAAAATTTTTACAGTTCTATCGCGCCCAAATTCAGCCCATGCTCGCGGGCACAATCTTTGGCCGATTCATACCCAGCGTCGGCATGTCTCATCACGCCACTGGCCGGATCATTCCACAATACGCGTTTGATGCGCTCTGCAGCGGCATCTGTACCATCACAACAAATCACCATACCAGCATGCTGGGAGTAACCCATACCAACGCCACCACCGTGATGAAACGATACCCAGGTTGCCCCGCCTGAGGTGTTGAGCAATAGATTAAGCAATGGCCAGTCGGATACGGCGTCCGAGCCATCCATCATCGATTCGGTTTCACGATTGGGGCTGGCGACCGAGCCGGAGTCGAGATGGTCACGCCCAATCACCACCGGTGCTTTTAATTCACCTGATTTGACCATTTCATTAAAAGCCAGTCCCAGGCGGTCTCTGTCGCCTAAACCAACCCAACAAATTCTTGATGGCAAGCCCTGGAAGCTAATCCTTTCTTGCGCCATATCAAGCCAGTTATGCAGGTGTGCATCGTCAGGAATGAGTTCTTTGACTTTGGCATCGGTTTTATAAATATCTTCTGGATCGCCTGATAGTGCTACCCACCTGAATGGACCTACTCCTTTACAGAACAAGGGTCGGATATAAGCGGGTACGAAACCGGGGAAATCAAAAGCATTTTTAACGCCTAGATTTAGTGCTTCCTGACGGATGTTGTTTCCATAGTCAACCGTCGGTATGCCTTGATTATGAAATTCAAGCATCGCTTTTACATGCACAGCCATTGATTTTCTGGCTTCACTGGCGACCAATTCAGGGTCACTAATTCTAGTTTGAGTCCATTGTTCCATACTCCAACCGATAGGTAGGTAACCATTCACTGGGTCGTGTGCTGAAGTTTGATCGGTGACCATGTCTGGTTTAATGCCGCGATTGAGCAGCTCTGGTAAAACTTCCGCACCATTGCCAACCAGCCCGACTGATAAGGCTTCGCCTTTGGCGCAGGCTTCGTCGATCATTTGTAATGCCTGATCCAAATTGTTAGCTTTTTTATCAAGGTATCGGGTGCGCAATCTAAAATCGAGTCTGGTTTCGTCACACTCGACACATAACATGCTGTAACCCGCCATTGTCGCGGCCAGTGGTTGGGCACCGCCCATGCCACCAAGGCCAGAGGTTAATATCCATTTTCCTTTGGTGCTGCCTTCAAAATGTTGCCGACCGGCCTCGACGAAGGTTTCGTAGGTGCCTTGGACAATGCCTTGGCTACCGATATAGATCCACGATCCGGCTGTCATCTGGCCGTACATCATCAAACCCTTTCGATCAAGTTCGTTAAAATGCTCCCAGTTTGCCCAAGCGGGTACTAAATTGGAATTTGCTATGAGTACACGAGGCGCGTCGACATGCGTTTTGAATACGCCAACCGGTTTGCCCGATTGAATCAACAGGCTTTCGTCGTCTTCAAGTTGTTTCAGACATTCGAGAATTTTGTCGTAGCAGGCCCAGTTTCGGGCTGCGCGACCGATGCCGCCGTATACAATCAGTTCATCCGGCTTCTCGGCCACTTCTGCATCGAGATTGTTTTGAATCATCCGATACGGTGCTTCGGTAAGCCAGCTTTTGCAGTTCAGTTCTGATCCGCGTGGGGCGCGAATATTGCGTGTGGTATCAATACGGTTATCAATACGAGCTTCGGTAGGGTCTAGCGACATTTTACTCTCCTTTTAACGCTTATTAGATGCGCGTGCGTTGTATTCACTGGTGGCGTAACGGGCACCAAGATTATATCGACTGCCGGGATAGGTCAGCGTTACCCGTGTTACTACCTGGCTATTTTTCCAGGTGCGTCGATTAAGCTGTAAACAAGGGTCACCCGGCCCTATTTTCAGCCTGTTTTGAGTTTCTCCATCGGCGATGACAGCGCTGACGATGTGTTCCATTTCGTCAGGCTGAAACTGGCTGAGCAAATAGGCCGTTGAGGTTATTTTATTAAAGTCCTGAAGCAAGAATTCGGGTATTAGCGCTGGATTGACATAACGTGACTCCAACTGAATCGGTATGTCGTTTTGGTAATGCACCGCGTTCAGGTAATACAATTCAGTATTGACAGGGACATCCATGTCACCGGCTACTTTGGGGCTAGCTAGGCGCTTTTCCAAAACCTTAACTTTCGAACTATGCTGCTTGCCTCTGCCTGTCACTTCGAGCGCAATATCCTCCAACTCGATCAAGCTCGCGTGACGAGGTTTCTCTGCGACGAATGACCCTAAGCCGTGGACACGATTGATGAGTCCTTTTTGAGTCAATTCACGTAAGGCTCGATTCACCGTCATTCGACTAACGCCAAGCGCTACAACCAGGTTATTCTCTGATGGTAGCTTCTGCCCCGCCAGCCAGTCGCCAGCGAATATTTTCTGTTCGATATTATTTTTGATTTGCTGATAAATCGGCTGCGGTGCCGACTTATCAATCTTGCTGATACTGAGTTTGATACTAGGGCTGCTTCCGGCGCTAATACTGGCCTTGTTAGCTGTCACTATGCGCCTCCAGCGGTTTGCGCCAAACCCCTGCTTTCATTATCGCAGCGCAAGGATTGAGTCCAATTTGGTAACTTAACATTGCGGGTTTCTCTATATTCCAAAGCACCAGATCGGCCTGTTTACCCACACTTAACGATCCTAGTTCGTTGTCGAGTCCAAGTGCTTTCGCGGCATTAATCGTCGCCCCTCGCAATGCTTCGGCAGATGTTAGCCGAAACAGGGTGCAGGCCATGTTCATGATGAGCAGTAACGAATGCACCGGCGAACTGCCAGGGTTGGCATCGGTGGCGATGGCCATTGACACACCATTTGCACGCAATGCATCTATGGGTGGCAATTTGGTTTCACGTAGCACGTAGAAGGCACCGGGCAACAGCACTGCAACCGTATTGTTCTTGGCTAGCGTGGTGACATCTTCTTCTGCCAAGTATTCAATATGATCGACTGACAGGGCCTCGCGTTTTGCCATCATCACCGCGCCACCCATATCAGACAATTGCTCTACATGCGCCTTGACTGGCAAACCAAGTGCCTCGGCACAATCAAACACGCGTTCTGCTTGCGCTACTGTAAAAGCGATGGTCTCTATGAACACGTCAACTGCATCAACCAACCCCGCCGCGTGGGCTTCGGGCAACATTCTGTTACAGACCAGATCGATGTAGTCATCACTACGATTCGAATATTCCGCAGGTAGGGCATGCGCACCGAGAAAGGTTTTTTGTATTCGAACAGAACAATCTGTTTCAAGCTGTTTGGCTACTCGCAGCATCTTTATTTCGGTCTCGCTATCGAGGCCATAGCCCGATTTAATTTCGACCGTGGTAACACCTTCGTTAAGCAACGGTGTCAGACGCTTTTTTGCGCTCGATAACAAGCTTTCCTGATTGGCGTCGCGAGTGGCTTTGACGGTAGACTTTATACCGCCTCCAGCTTTGGCAATTTCCTCATAACTGGCACCTTCTAGACGAAGCTCAAATTCATCCGCACGATCTCCACCATAGACCAGATGGCTGTGGCAATCGATCAAGCCGGGTGTCATTAGCCTGCCCTTACAGTCGATAATCTGGAAATCAATAATCTCCTCGGGATCAGATTCGAGCACAGCCTGCCTGTCGGACATTAGCCCAATCCAGATAATTCGATCGTCCTCGACCAGCAATGCATGATCGTCGACAAGACCATAACCACTTTCACCGGCCATGGTCGCCAATCGAACGTTGATAAACAGAGTTTGATGCTTTTTCATGGTGGTTTTATATGTCGCTCTATACTTGTATATACAGGTATGCTAACTTGTTTTTTCTAGGTTCACAAGTACGGTGTGTCCACACATTAAACCAACATGAAGATGAGATAGAATGGCTCAAATAATATGGGCAAAATCGGCGCTATTACCCAATGGTTGGGCTGACTCAGTAGAAATTACAGTGAATAACAATGGCGATATAAGCCAGGTTTTAATCGATACCGCCTACCAACAAGGTGACCGCCACACTGTCTTGATACCGGGTATTCCCAATGTCCATTCACATGCGCATCAGCGCGCCATGTCTGGGCTAGGCGAACGTGCTGGGCAAACAGCATCCGATGGTACGAAGGATAGCTTCTGGACCTGGCGCAAGATTATGTACCATTATCTCGACCGTATTCAGCCTGAGCATTTGTTTCATATCAGTTCACAGTTGTATCTCGAAATGTTGAAGTCCGGTTATACCTGTGTCGGCGAGTTTCAGTATCTACACCACAACCGTGATGGTAGCGCCTACCAAAATACGGCTGAAATGAGCCTACAGTGCCTACATGCGGCAGAAGCGGTTGGCCTCGGGTTTACCGCATTGCCAGTCCTGTATCGATTTGGTGGATTCGGCAGTGCCGACTCTCTAAAGGGTCAAAGGCGCTTTATCAATGATGCGGACGGCTTTTGCCGTATTGTCGAGACATTGCAAACCAAATCTCAAGGCAATGCCAATACATCTGTCGGTATCGCCCCGCATTCGTTACGCGCTATCGATCAGCCATTACTCGAGTCGGTAATCGATTCAATCGGTAAGGACAATCTAGCCGCGATTCATATTCACATCGCAGAACAAACCAAAGAAGTCGACGACTGTCTGGCCTGGTCTAACCAACGGCCAGTTGAATGGTTATTCAATCACTTTGATGTTGACCAACAGTGGTGTCTGATTCACGCAACACACATGACCAGTGATGAAACCGCCAAAATGGCCGCCAGTCGCTGTGTCGCCGGATTGTGCCCTACGACCGAGGCAAACCTGGGTGATGGATTTTTTAATGCAGAGCAATACTCCCAGGCTAACGGCAACTGGGCCATTGGATCGGACAGTCATATTTCGATCGATCCAGTCGAGGAATTGCGCTGGCTAGAATATGGTCAACGACTGGTGACTAGAGGACGAAACGTGCTCACTACACCGAAAACCACTAATACAGGTCGTCACCTAATCAATGGAGCACTGGTTGGTGGCGCAATGGCTTGTGGTCGAAAAATTGGCCGTATCGAAGTCGGTTATCGAGCTGATCTTGTAATTTTTAACGATGCTCACCCCAGATTGTATGATCGTGGTAAGGATGACCTGCTCGATAGCTGGATATTTTCCGGCAATGAAAATATGGTTGATAGCGTCTATGTCGGGGGCCGAAAGGTCATCGAGAATGGTGCTCATGCGAATGAGCAAAAAATTGCTAGCAACTACCGTCAAACCCTCGACCAACTAGCGGATTAACAACATGGCCAATATGCACGATACCTTAATTTTAAAACCAGGCAAGGCGACGCTAGACGAATTGTGTTTAATTTATCGGCAAGATGTCACTAATCCATTAGCCATACAACTAGATGAAACCTGCAAGTCTCGGGTAGACGCTGCGGCTCAAATTGTCGAGAAAGCAGCTGCCGGCGATATCGCTGTGTATGGTATCAATACTGGTTTTGGCAAGCTCGCCAGCACGCGAATCCCACCCGATCAAACGGCACAATTGCAGCGCAATTTGATCCTGTCACATTGCTGTGGCGTTGGCACTGAATTGTCGAGCAATGTCGTCCGGCTCGTGATGTCGCTGAAAATTTTGTCGTTGGGACGCGGTGCCTCGGGTGTGCGCTGGTTGGTCCTCAAACAACTCGAAGCTTTCCTCCAAAACGATATTTTGCCAATCATTCCAGGTCAGGGTTCGGTTGGTGCATCGGGCGATTTGGCACCTTTGGCACATATGACCGCCGCGATTATCGGTGAAGGTTCGGTTCATTATCAGGGCAACACCATGCCGGCCTCACAAGCCATAGCATTAGCTGGCCTGACGCCGGTTGAACTGGGGCCAAAAGAAGGGCTGGGTTTAATAAACGGCACCCAGGTTTCTACCGCTTTGGCTTTGGGCGCATTATTTGATAGCTGGAATTTGGCTCAAACGGCGCTTATTTCAGGCGCAATCACAACCGATGCACTGATGGATTCAACCGCTCCCTTTCGGCCAGAAATTCATGCCTTGCGTGGCTTGAAAGGTCAGATTGATGCGGCACAATCGCTACGCGATTTGCTTGAAGGGTCGGTTATTCGAGAGTCCCACCGAGATGACGACGAACGAGTTCAGGACCCTTATAGCATTCGGTGTCAACCCCAGGTAATGGGCGCCTGCCTCGATTTATTACGCCAGGTAGCTGGCACACTTGAAATCGAAGCCAATGCGGTCACCGATAACCCTATCGTCGTGATTGAGGATGGCTCGATCTTGTCTGGCGGAAATTTTCACGCCGAACCTGTGGCTTTTGCTGCCGATATAATCGCGCTTGCGATTGCCGAAATAGGATCAATCACCGAGCGTCGAATTGCGATTATGGTAGATCCCGTTCAAAGTTTCGGATTACCCGCATTTCTGACGCCAAAACCCGGTCTCAATTCTGGCTTCATGATTGCAGAAGTAACCTCTGCGGCACTCATGTCAGAGAACAAACAAAAAGCAACGCCCTGCTCCATCGACTCGACACCCACCAGCGCCAATCAGGAAGATCATGTCGCTATGTCTTGCCACGGCGCACGCAGGCTTGACGATATGAACCAAAATTTGGCGCATATCATAGCCATTGAATTGTTATGCGGGGCTCAAGGAATCGAATTTCGTGCGCCGATTAAAACCAGCGATTGCTTGATGGATGTCGTAGCAGCAGTACGATGTCAGGTAGCCCGACTCGAAGACGACCGGTACATGGCGGATGACATTGCTGCCGCCAAGACAATGGTTGTTAACCGGTCGATCATTGCGGCATTACCTAATAGCAGGTTACTCCCGAGGTTGGCAGAGCTAGTGAGCATTACCTTATGAGGCTTGCTTATGAATATTGGCTTATTAATGATGGCTTATGAATCCTGGCATATAGCAACTAACTGATGAAAATTGGATTAACTAAAGGTGATAGCCCGCTGGTACTGGCCCAACCTCATGGCGGCACGGAAATTCCTGATGACATTTTTTCTCGCCTCAACGCGACCGGGCAGGCAAAGCAAGATACGGATTGGCATATCACCCGTTTATACCAGGGACTGATCGAACAAGCGACCGTGGTTAGCACCCCCATTCATCGTTATGTCATCGATGCTAACCGCGATCCTTCGGGACAATCTCTCTACCCAGGGCAATATACGACTGGTTTATGTCCAACGACCACTTTCGACGACCTGCCGCTCTATAACGAGGGCCAGACACCATCGTTAGATGAAATTACTGATCGCCAACGACAATATCATCAGCCTTATCACGATGCCATACGCGAGCAACTCGAACGAGTCCATCAGCGCCACGGGTACGTTGTACTATACGATTGTCATTCGATCCGATCTGTCGTGCCCTGCCTATTTGAAGGAAAGCTGCCAGATTTTAATATTGGTACTAACGACGGGGTTAGCTGTAGCCAACAAATCGCTCTGGCTGTCGAAAGTGCCTGTGCGGCTTCGTCGCAATATAGCTATATTTCTAATGGTCGTTTCAAGGGTGGGTGGACGACTCGACATTACGGCAAACCAGACACTGGTTATCACGCCATCCAAATGGAGTTGTCGCAGTGTAACTACATGCAAGAAACCCACCCCTGGCACTATGATACTACCAAAGCGCAGAATTTACGTACCCTGTTGAAGGGCATATTAGAAAACTGCCTAACGAACTAATTTATTAGCCTTAAATGCAGCCATCGAGAGCCACCTGAAACTCCAGCGCTCGCATAGGTCTGGTAGCAATAGCCAGACATGGAAACTACCTGCTGCTAATTTAACGTCATAGTCAGCGAGTAAGCCTGCTGCTAACCTTTGTGGTTTTTCAAGCACCTTTTTTGACTATTATGCCAATCTTTGGATGCTCTGCTCGTTTATCCAACTAGCAGCTATACGACACATTTAATCAATTCTAACAATATGAAATTTAGCTACTACTTCCATCTACCCGCAATCACGGCTGGCTTTATCGCCGTCCTGGTCGGATTCACCAGCTCGGCTGTGATCGTATTTCAGGCAGCCAAAGCCGCTGGTGCCACGCCAGATCAAATCGGGTCATGGATGATGGCACTCGGTATTGGCATGGGCGTTACCACCATCGGCTTATCTTTACGTTATAAAGCACCCATTATTACCGCATGGTCAACGCCAGGGGCCGCGTTACTGGCAACATCATTGACTGGCATTCCAATGGCCGAGGCGATAGGTGCATTTGTTTTTTCAGCCTTACTAATCGTTATTTGCGGCATCACTGGCTGGTTCGAAAAAATCATCGATCGCATACCGCTACCGATTGCCGCTGCGATGTTGGCGGGCATTTTGTTCCAATTTGGTATCGACGTATTCAACTCGATGGAAACCCGCCTATTACTCGTCGGATGCATGTTCATTACCTACCTACTGATGAAGAAAATGCAGCCTCGTTATGCAATTTTTATTGTTTTAATCGTTGGACTAGCCATTTGCCAGTTGCAAGGATTGCTTAACTTTGATGACTTTGAATTTGTTGCCGTCAAACCACAATTTATTATCCCAGTATTTTCACTTCAGACACTGATCGGCGTTGGCATTCCATTATTTGTAGTCACCATGGTGTCACAAAACATCCCAGGCATTGCTGTATTGAGAGCCGCCGGCTATCAAACACCGCTATCACCCTTAATCAGCTGGACTGGGCTCGCCACTTTGGTACTGGCACCGCTGGGTGGATACGCGCTTAATCTTGCTGCGATTACAGCCGCCATTTGCACTGGCGAAGAAGCACACGAAGATCCCGAGAAACGCTACATCGCTACCTTGAGTGCCGGTTTTTTCTATTTACTACTAGGACTCAGCGGTGCAGCAGTGGTTGGCTTATTTAATGCGTTCCCAACAGAGTTTGTCCTAGCACTGGCCGGGTTAGCGCTAATCAGCACCATTGCCAACAGCCTAACCACCGCCGTAAGTGAGGCTAAGACTCGCGAAGCCGCTATCATCACCTTTTTGGTAACGGCCTCTGGCATGACTATTTTTGGAATTGGCTCGGCATTTTGGGGCTTAGTCGCTGGCTACGCGGCTTTATTGATATTCAGAGGTCGAAATTGACCAATAGCACCTTAAACTGACGCCCTTAACCTGACAGATGTCGGAAGTTTCCTGTAGAATCGCCTCGCATGGAAAACCCCTCAGAAATCGTCCTGTCCGACAAAGCCAGACCGTTGAATCAGTACCCGCTTTACTGGGCCGAATGCTTCGGAAGCGCACCTTTTTTCCCCGTATCTCGTGATGAGATGGATCAGCTTGGCTGGGATAGTTGCGATATCATTATCGTTACCGGTGATGCTTATGTTGACCACCCTAGTTTTGGTATGGCGATTATCGGTCGATTGCTAGAAGCACAGGGATTTCGCGTGGGCATTATCGATCAGCCCGATTGGCATAGCGCCGATCCTTTTAAAACGCTTGGCAAACCCAATCTATTCTTTGGCGTTAGCGCTGGCAATATGGATTCGATGATTAACCGCTATACGGCCGATCGAAAAATTCGGTCTGACGACGCCTATTCACCGGATGATGTCGGCGGCAAGCGACCCGACCGTTGTTCGGTGGTGTACTCCCAACGGTGCCGAGAAGCTTATAACGATGTGCCAATTGTGCTTGGCGGTATCGAGGCATCACTTAGGCGAATTTCCCATTACGATTATTGGCAAGACAAAGTTCGGCGCTCTATTCTGGCTGATGCCAAGGCTGACCTGTTGTTGTATGGCAATGCCGAGAGAGCCATTGTTGAGGTAGCCCACCGCCTGGCAAAGGGCGATAATATTAGTGCTATCACCGATATTCGCGGATCCGCTTTTTTCATTAAGGATATCCCAGAGGACTGGCAGATACTCGACTCAACCAATGTCGAGAAACCTGGACGACTTGAGAAGCGCATAAGCCCTTACGAAATTATCGACCAGGATGCCTGCGATAGTAGTCAAAACGCTGCCGATAAAGAGCAATCCAATGCCAAGCAAGTCGAGATTACCTTCACCGGTAAACTAGAAAAATTACAGTACAAACTAAAACAGCGCCTGAAAACAGTCATTCGTCTGCCGTCGTTTGATGATGTCAATCGCGACCCTGTTCTGTACGCGCATGCCAATCGAGTACTACATCTGGAAACTAACCCAGGCAATGCTCGGGCATTAGTTCAAAACCAGGGTGGTCAAAAAATATGGTTTAACCCGCCGCCTATTCCACTGACGACGGAAGAAATGGACTATGTCTTTAGTTTCAACTATGCCCGTGTACCTCATCCGGTTTATAAAAAGGCACGAATTCCAGCTTATGAAATGATCCGTTTCTCGGTTAATATCATGCGGGGCTGTTTTGGCGGTTGTACTTTTTGCTCCATTACAGAACATGAGGGCAGAGTAATCCAAAGCCGATCCGAAGACTCGATCATCAATGAAATTGAACAAATGCGCGACAAAGTACCAGGATTTACCGGTATCGTCTCTGATCTGGGCGGCCCAACGGCCAATATGTACCGGCTTGCCTGCAAGTCAAGAACCATCGAGGCTGCCTGTCGTCTGCCTTCCTGTGTCTATCCGGGTATTTGCGAGAATCTCGATACCGATCATTCCTCACTAATCGCCTTATATCGCCGCGCACGCGAATTGAAGGGTGTTAAAAAAGTGCTGATTAGTTCTGGTTTGCGCTACGACCTTGCGGTTGAATCGCCAGAATATGTCGAAGAGCTAGTGACCCATCATGTCGGTGGCTATTTGAAGATTGCACCCGAACACACCGAGCAAGGGCCATTATCTAAGATGATGAAACCCGGCATGGGTAGCTATGACCGCTTTAAGGCTTTGTTCGAAAAGTTTTCGAAAAAGGCGGGTAAGGAGCAATACCTGATCCCTTACTTTATTGCGGCGCACCCAGGGACCACAGAAGAAGACATGATGAACTTGGCACTTTGGCTTAAGAAAAATGGCTTTAAAGCAGACCAGGTACAAAATTTTTACCCGTCGCCGATGGCCACTGCCACCACCATGTATCACACCGGCAAGAACCCACTCAAGCGCGTTAAGCGCGATAGTGAAGACGTTATTACCGCCAAGGGTGATATACAGCGACGATTACACAAAGCCTTTTTAAGATATCACGACCCGGATAATTGGCCGATGTTGCGAGAAGCGTTGACTAAGATGGGACGGGAAGATTTAATCGGTAGTGGTAAGCATCAATTGGTTCCATTTTTGCAACCCAAAGATGGCGACGCCTACCAAAGCCCGAGACGAAAAAATAGCGCTCCTCGGTCACAAGGGCAGCAGAACAACAAGAAATCGGCCAATAGCAACCAACCTCGTCGAGGTCGAATTTTGACCCAACACACAGGTTTACCGCCTAGAAAACATAGCTAGGGCAGCCAGTCCCACCCATGAGACAGCGCTTTCCTGCGATTTTCCTATCTGCCTTTTTATGCCTGTGTCTGGCTGCATTACCCTCTGCGGCCAGCGATAAATCTAAAAAAGAGGGGGAGCTTAAAGCATTACAGGCCAAGATTGCCAAACTGCAGGAAACCATTGGGGAAAAACAAGACAGCAAATCAACCTACGTAAAGCAGCTTAAAAAAATCGAGCGCAGTATTAGCAATGTCAGTCAGAAAATTTCAACATCGAAGAAAAAGATCATCAATACAAAGTCTGAATTACTGCAATTAGGAAAGCTAAAGAAGAAAAGCCAACAAAACCTGGCCCAGCAAAATTCGACACTCGCACAGCAAGTTTATACAGCTTACACACTCGGCCAACAGGAAAAGATTAAATTACTCTTTTCGCTACAGGATGCCGGTGATTTACAAAGAAACCTGGTTTACTATCAATATTTCTCAAACGCTCGAGTCGACTTAATCAAGCGTGTGCAAAACAACATCGATACTCTGTTAAAGACAGAGGAAGATATCAGCAATACCAAACAAGTGCTCGAAGCCAGCCACCAACAACTAGAAGACCAGAAAAACCAACTCAAGAAAAATGGTTCAGAACGAAAAACCATTATCGCCTCTCTCGATAAGCAGTTAAAAAAGCAAGGTGGCGTACTCGGCAAACTTCAGGTAGACGCAAAGGCGTTAGAATCGCTCATAAGCTCGATTGAAGATATTCTAGTCGAGTCACCTGAAGCACGGTTTGATAATAGGCCGTTTGCCAAGCTGCGTGGCCAACTCGCCTGGCCCGTAAAAGGCAAGGTTAGGAGGATGTTTGGGCGCCAAAAACAGTTGTCCGAATTGCGTTGGCAAGGGGTTTTAATCGAAGCGCCGGTCGGTCGCCATGTTCGAGCCATTTCCAGTGGCAGGATTGCTTTTGCGGACTGGTTACGCGGGCTCGGTAATATTATTATTATCGATCATGGTAATTCATATCTATCACTCTATGGGCATAACGAATCTTTGTTTAAGTCTGCTGGCGAATGGGTAGAAGCTGGTGATATTATTGGCAGTATTGGTAGTAGTGGCGGCCAAAAAAAGCCCAGCCTTTATTTCGAAATACGTAAAAAAGGAAAGCCACAGAACCCGACTAAATGGTGTAAAAACGGGAACCAATTTTCAGGGTAGCTCTAAAAATGCACTTTTTCCGCGATTGCTGCGTCACCGATTTTTGTGCTCCTCGACAACCGCTCCTGCGTTGTTCTAATTAGTTACATCCATGTAACGATGCACCAACAGTAGGGACCACGAGGCCAAATCGACATACCGTACATATCCATGTACATAAGCTCCGTGCTCGAATCCTCAT
>JBDNJA010000166.1:0-4941 GCA_041688005.1 Gammaproteobacteria bacterium | reverse complement strand
TCACGCCTGCTGCGATCCAATCATAATAACAAACACGCCGACAAGGCAAATACCCACCCCTATAAAATCTGTCATCGAAGGCTTAATGGCATCGACTACCCAAAGCCACATGAGTGCAACGCTAATATAAACCCCGCCATACGCTGCGTAGACTCGACCAGCCGCTTGTGGATGAAGCGTTAACAACCAGACGAACAGTGCCAGACTGCAACTGGCAGGAATCAGTAGCCATAGTGGCTTGCCTTCCTTAAGCCAAAGATAAGGTAGATAACAACCAACAATTTCAGCGATGGCGGTCAGTGCAAATAACCCCGATATTTTGATCAGGTCGAGCGGTGTATTTACCACTCAGAACCTCCATTTAACTGAAGGGTGCTTCTAAAAATGCGCTTTTCCCTCGGTTGCCGAGGTGAAAAATAATAGATCACGAAAAAATCACTACTTATAGAGGCACCCATTAGCTACAACGGCCAAAAATACAAAATAGAAGGCACAGAGACAACCACAACCAGTATTTCCAGTGGTAGGCCGATGCGCCAGTAATCACTAAAACGATAGCCACCCGGACCCATAATAATCGTATTGTTTTTATGACCGATAGGTGTCAGAAAAGCACAGGAAGCCGCTACGGCAACGCCCATTAAGAAAGGGTCGGGAGCGGCACCAATCGCATTTGCCACATTCAGACCAATGGGTGCTGCGATTAACGCGGTTGCCACGTTATTTAGAAAATCCGACAGCGTCATAGTGACCATGATCAATACGGTGAGTATCGCCCAGTGTGGCCAGCCTTCGGTTTGTGCGACAATAAGCTCGGCAATCAACTGGGTTCCGCCTGAGTTTTCTAACGCAATGCCTAGCGGAATAAGTGATGCCAGTAGCACAATGACCTTCCACTCGACACTCTCATAAACTTCGCGCCCCGAGACAATTTTAAAGGCGGCAAATGCTATGACACAGGCGGCCAGAGCAATCGGTAGATAAACCAGACCCGCGACCGACAAAGCAATCGCACCCAGAAACAATCCTACCGTTAGGAAGGCTTTTTTGCGCTGGATGACGGCATGCTTTTTATCCGCTAATGGCAATACACCTAACCAATTCGTGATTTCTGCCAGACGGTCTTCTGGCCCCAATAGCAATAAGACATCACCCGATTTTATAATTAACTTTCGGACTCGATCGCGAAAACGCTTACCCTGACGCGACACACCCAACAGCGTAATGTCATGACGTGTTAACAATTTTAAATCGTGGCTACATCGACCATTGATGCGACTGCCTTCGGGCACTATCACTTCTATCAAGTTGAGTGAATTGCTGGTTAACCCTACCTCCTGTTTGTCTTTACCGGCGAAATCAAGTTGAGCACCACCAAGAAAGGCTTCGATTGATTTTGGATCGCCTTCCAATACTAAATGATCACCCTTTCGTATTTCTTCATGGCCTGCGAAACCGGTCAGACGCTTGCCGCTTCGAACCAGACCCAAAACGGTAATATCATGTTCATTGGCGAGGGGGTACAGCTCTCTTACGCGCTGGCCAATGGTTGTCGATTCTTCTGGTACCTGCGCTTCGGCAACAAACAATCCCGCATCACCTTCGTTGTGAATATTACCGGGGCGTTCGCGTTTGGGAATCAACCGCCAGCCGATCAGGGTCACGAATAGAATACCGACAGTCGCCACACAAAGTCCAACGGGTGCGAAGTCGAACATACCGAAACTCTCACCCAAAGCTCTTTCTCGGTATTGTGCGATGACTATGTTTGGTGGCGTGCCAATGAGCGTGATCATGCCACCCAGAATAGTGGCGAAGGATAACGGCATTAAGCTGAGTGCGGCTGCGCGTTTGGCTTTTTCGGCTGCCTCGATATCGAGTGACATTAATAGCGCCAGCGCAGCGACGTTATTGATGATGGCCGAGAGCCCCGCGCCAACGACCGACATAACACCAATATGTAACGGTAACGGCCGGTTTGAAGACAGCACCACGCCGGATATCATTTCCACCGCGCCTGAATTCAACATACCACGAGACACGATTAGCACCAATGCAATGATCACTACAGCCGGATGACCAAACCCTGAAAAAGCTTCGTCCGGCGTAACAAAACCGCCTATGACAGCAACCACAAGTGCGCCAAAAGCTACCAGGTCGTAGCGAATTCGACCCCAGATCAATAAAATAAATACCGCACCAAAAAGCGCGAAAAGAAATCCTTGTTCTGTTGTCATTATTGACTCGGTATTATGCGCCTTCGACTATAAATGTTGTGCAGTCTGCATTATTTTCCCAACAACCCTTCCGCTTGCTCATCCGCATGGTAGGACGAACGTACCATTGGCCCGCTGGCGACATGATCGAAGCCTAATGAATAGGCGTACTCGCCGAGACGATCGAACTCATCTGGAGTGACAAACCGTTCTACCGCCAGATGATCGAGACTGGGTTGTAGATATTGCCCTAGTGTGAGCATATTCACATCGTGTGCTCGCAAGTCGCGGAGTACCTGTTCTACATCGGATATTTCTTCACCTAAACCGAGCATGAGTCCGGATTTGGTAGGGACCTTTGGATAGAGGATTTTGAATTTCTTTAGCAAGTCGAGCGACCACTGGTAATCAGATCCTGGACGGATTTTTTTGTACAAGGTCGGCACTGATTCGAGATTATGATTAAAAACATCTGGCGGCGATTTAGACATTATGTCTAATGCAACATCCATTCGGCCGCGAAAATCAGGCACTAGTATTTCGATTTGAATGTCCGGGTTTAGGCGTCGGGTTTCCTCTATGCAATCGATAAAATGTTGCGCGCCACCATCGCGTAAATCATCGCGATCAACCGAGGTAATAACAACATAGCGTAAACCCATGTTTTGAACTGTCTTTGCGAGGTTATACGGCTCCTCAGTGTTGAGGGGATTAGGACGACCATGACCTACATCACAAAATGGGCAGCGACGGGTGCAAATATCACCCATGATCATAAAAGTCGCCGTGCCCTTGGAGAAGCATTCACCCAAATTTGGGCAGGATGCTTCTTCGCAAACAGTGTAGAGGTTATTCTCGCGTAATGTCGACTTGAGTTTTTTCACCAGATCGCCAGTCGGCGCTTTGGCTCGTATCCAGGATGGCTTACGCTGGAAGTTTTGTGACGGTACGACTTTTATCGGAATGCGAGCAACCTTATCGGCACCTTTCAATTTAACGCCCTGAACTACCTGATTTTTTCTATCCATCGTGACTTCCCGCTGAGGTTTGTGTTCTTGCTGTATGTTATGACTGCATGTTGTGGCTTAGTATGGTTGCTAGTGCCCTACCCGCCTGTTCGACAGTAATAGCCGCATTTAAGTCAGTCATTTGAGTGACAGCTAACCCTTCAAATCCACAGGGATTTATATTCGAGAAAGGCTTTAAATCCATATTAACATTCAAGCTCAGACCATGATAACAACATCCTTTGCGAATGCGTAACCCAAGCGCTGCGATTTTTGCCATTTTTGCTGTTGATGCCTGATTGTCCTGAGTTGATGTTAGGCTGACATAGACACCGGGGGCGTCTCGTCTGGCGAACGCTTCGATATCATATCGCGCCAGTAGTTCGACAATGGACTGCTCTATCGTGCTCACCAGAGCGCGTACACCAAATCCAAGGCGTTGAATATTGATTAAACAATAGAGCACTAGTTGGCCGGGGCCATGATAGGTGACCTGCCCACCTCGGTCGATTTGAACCACCGGTATGTCGGCAGTCTGAAGAATATGCTCAGGCTTGCCATTTAAGCCCTGGGTAAATACGGGGGCGTGCTCGGTAATCCAGAGTTCATCAACGGTATTGGCATCACGTTGCTGGGTGAATTGCTTCATCGCTTGCCAAGTTTTTTCGTAATCACTACGACCCAGGTATTTAATAATAGGGGCTTTTTTTATCACAAATGGCGATTTATAAAGTCATCGCCACTTGCTCACAGTCGTACAGATCTTGATAAATATTTTCGAGCTGTCGTTTGCTGTAGGCGGTAAACGTTAATGTCAGGGCAGTGTACTTTCCGTTCTTGCTCTGTCGACTACTGACCTCGATTTTCTCGTCGCCTGGGCAACGTGCTTTGACCAGATCAAATACTTCGACTTCAAATTGTTTCGATTTAGTGCCGAATACTTTGAGTGGAAATCGACTCGGAAAATCGATTAACTCTAACGCGGATTGAGGTAGTGGTTGCTTCTCTGCCATAGTTAAACTGCTGGCGCCCTCATTACTTTTATCTTGTACTCTTGATAAAGCTGAATCATTTGTAGCCACATTTGTCCTGGTTTACCTTTGCCAACGGCGTGCTGATTTAATGCCGATATGGGTACAATTTCACGCGAGGATGAACTCATCCAAATTTCATCCGCTTCATGTAACTCATCTTCAGTGATATCTTTCTCGCGGCAGATTATTTTATTTTTCTGGCAAATATCGAGCACGATTTCTCGGGTGATGCCGCCAAGCATATGATTGCTTTTAGGTGGCGTGACAATGATGTCGTCATTAACAATGAATAGATTGCTCTGCGTCCCTTCAATCGCATAATTATCGCGAATAAGAATAGCTTCGTTCGCCCCCATGCTGCGGGCTTTTTGTAAGAGCAGGGTATTCGGTAATAGATTGGTTGTCTTTATATGGGCATTCGACCACCGAGTATCGGCCAGAGTAACCGCGCGCTCACCCAATGTTTGCGTGTCCTGCGGCGCGTAGGTTTGGGTACGACAGGTGACTAGTACATTGGGCACCAATTCGTCTGACCAACCGTGCTCTCTTTTAGCCATTGTGCCGCGTGTTACCTGAATGTAGATCACGTTATCAGACGAGGCGTAATGCTGTAATATCAGCGTGGTGAATATTTCCATCCACTGCGCCATGCTCAAGGGGTTGGCAATATCCAGTTCGTCGAGG
>JBDNJA010000018.1:0-5065 GCA_041688005.1 Gammaproteobacteria bacterium | reverse complement strand
TGTTTTATTGGCCGCTCGCACTGGCATTGTGCCTGGGCTTTATCGTTTGTGTGCGGCGGGTATGATCGAAAATATTCATCTTTTACGACCCGCCTGGTTATTGGCACTATTGCCACTTGCCTTTCTAGTCTGGCGTTTGCTCACCGTCAAACGTAATAGCCGAAGTTGGCAAGCGGTTGTCGATTCTGTCCTCTTACCCCATTTGCTGAGCAGCACGAATAGTGTTCGAAGCAACACTCACCTGTATCTGATATCGGTCATTGGACTAGTATCCATTGTTGCTTTGGCTGGGCCTGTGTGGAACAGGATAGAGCGACCGGTATTCAAACAACAATCGGCGTTAGTCATTGTACTCGACCTGTCGCGCTCGATGGACTCTGCCGATATCAAACCCAGTCGGCTGACTCGAGCTCGACATAAAATAGCCGATATCCTGACCCAAAGAAAAGAAGGGCAGACTGCATTAGTGGTTTACGCGGCTGATGCTTTTTCTGTCGTGCCACTCACCGATGATGGCGAAACCATCAATGCATTATTACCCGGGCTTACCACCGATATAATGCCCACCCAGGGCTCTCGAGCCGACCAGGCGTTAATAGAAGCTTACGGACTGTTTCAAAATACAGGTCTACTACGAGGCGATATCCTGTTAGTGACCGATGGTTTGAGACCAAACGAATCGCAAGTGGCCGAGGCGCTGCTGACAGAAAATCCTGGGTTTCGGTTGTCGGTATTGGGTATCGGCACCGAAACCGGTGGCCCAATACCCACGCCTAATGGCGGTTTTTTGAAAGACTCCCAGGGATCAATTGTGATCGCGAGTTTGGCGATCGGGCCGATGCAGGCTTTGGCTGCCAAAGGTGGCGGGGTTTTTGAAATGATTAGCGCTAACAACGATGATGTCACGAATCTGCTCAAAGCAATCGAACGAAATCCGTTTGAGCAAGTGGTTATTGCCAGTGATCGCAGTGCCGATGTTTGGCAAGAGCAGGGGCCCTGGCTAGTGTTATTTTTATTGCCTCTGGTTGCACTGGCTTTTCGTCGTGGCATTGTGTTTGTGTCCTTATTCCACTTGCCGATACTATTGTCATCCATTTTGTTGATTGCTTCGCCGGATGCATCGGCGCTGGACTGGAATGCACTCTGGGAGAATAACGATCAACGAGCGCGCGATCAGTTGGATCAAGGGCAACCTGAAAAAGCATCGGAATTGTTTGATAGTGCGGACTGGAAGGGGTCATCATTTTATCGCTCAGGTGATTATGAAAATGCCCTGCAGCAATGGCAGAGTATTGATTCAGAAAGCGCAAACTATAACCGAGGCAATGCATTGGCGAAGCTCGGAAAACTGAAAGAAGCGCTCGAGACTTATGATCAGGTATTACAGAGAAACCCGCAACACGGCGATGCAAAGCATAATCGGCAATTGGTTGAAGAGGCGCTGAAAAAGAAAAAAGAGCAGCAGCAACAAGAACAGCAGTCACAAAAAGATAAATCAGACGGTGAAGACGGCGAACAATCCGAAGACGATCAGCCATCTTCAGAGTCGGATGGCCAGCAGCTTTCCGATCAGTCTGGGAAAAATAAAGGCCAGAGCCAGAGCAATAATCAACAGCAGGATGGTGCCGATTCTCAGAAGCAGCAGGCAGAACAAGCCCAATCTAATGAAGACACAAGTGAAAAAGCGGGCGAATCAAAAGAACCTGAGGCAAGTCAGGCAGAGCAAGCAAGCCTGGAGCAAAAGTTGTCTGAGCAGGCTGCCGATCAATGGCTTCGAAAAATACCCGATGATCCCGGTGGATTATTAAGGCGCAAGTTCTTATATCAATACAATAAACGCGGTGAGTCTGCGAGTGAGCTTAATCCGTGGTAGGCATCCTTATTAAGAAACGTATCAAGAAACTGACCAATAACATGCGAAAAAATGGATTAATGAGCCTGTTGATATTGATAGGTCTGCTCTGTAGTTTTTTGAGCAATCAGTCCTTCGCTGGGGTTAATGTCACGATTGATCGTAGTCTGGTGCGTCTCAATGAATCGTTTCAGCTCGTGTTCGAGGCAGATAGTAGCCCTGATCAAGACCCAGATTTTTCAGGGTTAGAGCCATATTTTGTGGTGCTCAATCAAAGTCAGAGTAATAATATTTCTATCATCAATGGTGATTATCAGCGCAATATAAAATGGGTCTTGCAGGTGATGCCCAAGCAAGTGGGTGATTTTGTCATCCCAGCTATCCCTTTTGGCAGCGACAAAACAAGACCATTTCAAATAACCGTTAAACCAGCCAACCAGGCCGGCGCCGGTGGTCAGGACGAATTGATTTTCGATCTTGAGGTCGATAAATCGACTATGTATGTGCAAGGCCAGGTCCTGGTGACACTCCGTTTGATGGTTGGTCGCAATATATCGGGATACCAGATGGGCGACCTTAAAATAAAAAATATGGACGTCGTTATCGAGTCGCTAGGCAAGGTAAAGCAGTACCAAACCCGGCTAGGCGACAAAGATTATATTGTGCTCGAAAAACAAATGGCATTATTTCCACAGCAAAGTGGCTGGCTTGAAATTGAACCAGTAATCGCTGAGGTGCAGATTGCGAAGCGTACATTTTCATTATTTGGAGCTCTCCCAGATGGAGGTAATGTACGGCGAATTGGCACACAAGGTGCCTCGATTGAGGTGCTGACAATCGCGAGCGAATCAAATGCTAAACAGTGGTTACCTGCCACCAGGTTATCCCTGACTGAGGTGTGGCAGGGTGATATAACAAAGCTGGTGGCGGGTGAGCCAGTGACTCGTACGATAACCCTGGTGGCAGAAGGGTTGACGTCTGCCCAGTTGCCAGAGCTAGAACAAATGCAGGTTAATGGCATAAACCTTTATCCCGATAAGCCACTATTACAGGACAAAAAAACGGGCGCTGGAATCATCGGAACACGCCAGCAAAAAATTGCTTTGATCCCAACTGAGATGGGTATTTATACCCTCCCTGAAGTCACCATAGACTGGTGGAACGTGAATACAGGCAAGCAGGAGCAGGCGAAAATTCCCTCGCGCACAATCGAAGTGAAGGCCGGAGCAAATGCCCGTTCGGGTAATGACGCAATACAGGGTCAGCAACCGATATCACAAAGTTCAAATGAGGCATTGGCACCGTTACCCTCACAAACGGAAGACAGCAACACGTTCTGGGTCTGGTTGAGTTTTATCTTAGCGGTCGGCTGGGTCGGTACAATTTTTATCTGGTGGTATGGTAAACATCAAAAATTTGGAGAGGACCGATTAGATATCACCCGACAAGATATCGACCGTTTAAAAATACCAGGGCAGCGCAAGGCAATGGCCCAATTGTCAAAAAGCTGCGTCAGCAACAATGCACGAGATACCCGAGACAACTTGCTTGTATGGGCGAATAACCTCGATACAAACCAGTCATTCGATAATTTAAATCAGCTAGGGTTTTATTTTGGCGATGAATTTCAGGTTCAAATAAATCAACTCAATCAGAGCTTATATGGTGGCAATGAAGAGACCTTGCAGGAAGGAACCTGGCAGGGTGCCGATATTCTACGCTGCTGTGAATCGATAAGGGCTCATTTGAAGGCGAACAAACCTGCTGATCACGCCAGCAATCTAAGCTCACTGAATCCTTAAGCACTTTATTGTTAGCCTACTGGATAGACGACTCGCCAGCCACATATTTCCCGGCGGGTATATCCAGTCGCGCCGCGATAGCTGATGACGCAATAACGGTGACGGTATCGTTCTCGGTATCGACAATATTGAGTCCGCCCTTGACCGCGTTGACAGTAACGGTACCGAAAGGAATTTGTTGGCGTATGACGCTCTTATCGATTTCATCGGGTTTCTGCACGCCAATGGTGACTTCAACTTGCATCGAATCTCGGTCAATGCCAAGCGTTCGAAACAGCGTTATCGAACTATGGTGCAGCGCATCTTGCACGGCACGGACAGCCGCTTTGGTATAGTCCTCACCATATAGGTCATTGCCAGTACCCATTTCTAGAATAATTCTTTGCATAGCCATGGCTTAATGTTTTCCCTTGTCGGCATCACTGACCTTATCAGTGCCAATATCAAGATAAACCACAGCCGCCGCATTGGCGATAACCGTTACTTTAGTACCGCAGTCACTAACGATATCTAACCCACCTTCGACCACTTCAACCGTCGCCTGGCCATAGGGTAGAACCGCCTTCACTTCGTCCCTATCCACTAACTCAGGCTTAGCGACGCCGATAGACACCTCGATTTTCATCGCTTCTCTAGGCAAACCAAATGCTGGTGCGACAGTGAGAGAGTTATGCCACAAAGCATCGCGTAAGGCGCGTACCGCTGCTTTGGTATAGTCACCGCCCTGCAAGTCAGTGCCCATCCCCATCTCGACTACCATTCTTTTATAGGTCATTTTAATCGTCCACTTCTTTATTTGATCTTTTGCTACGCCTGTTTTGCTGTTGCTCAAGGCTCAATAAATTTTCCGATGTGTCACGCATATAGGCCGACATTTCGGACAATTGCCCAGGTACTGCTCGCAGTTCATTTAAGCCGCTCGCAATGGGCTGAATACTGGCTCTATAAACGATGTACATGACTACAGCCAAAACGAGCGCAAACATGAGCAAAATCAACCCGACATAGAGTGTGACTTGTTGCATCACACCCTCGGTAATCTCACTCATCGCCAGTCTTCCTTTAGATAAAGTGTCAGGGAACGAATCATTAAGGCTGATGACCGCTTTGCTCGCACTTTGAATGCTTTTTGAAATCGCAGCGATTTGCGGTTGAGTGTTTTTTAAAGCATCGGGCAATTCACGGGTTAAACCTTGTATGGTTAATGGTAGTTGTCGCGATAGATCTGATAACGCCTGGCTCGCATGATTGACACTGGAGGTGGCCGCAATTAGTGCTTGTCTGTCTTGTTCGTCGAAGGCAGTGTCGTTGGTCGAGAGGCGCTCTATCGAATTCGACAGGCTTTCGATACTAGTCGAAAGCTGACTCGTCATCTGAGTTAAACCATCGGTATCGACGACAACCTTATCGA
>JBDNJA010000165.1:0-3390 GCA_041688005.1 Gammaproteobacteria bacterium | reverse complement strand
GTGTGAAAAAATGTTGCGCGAGAAAAATTGCAAGCATGTCATTGGCACTATCACTTCGATCAGCCGCAAGGAAATCATTCCGATCATTGAAAAACACGATGCGTTGTTATGGTATTGCTGTCCTTACGAAGGTTTTGAGTGTTGCGAGAATGTTATTTATCTGGGCGCCAGTCCCAATCAACAAGTTATACCGTTGTTTCAGTACCTGATTCCAAAGTACGGTCGACGTGGATATTTTCTAGGTTCCAATTATATCTGGGGCTGGGAGCAAAATCGCATCGGCCGGGAGTTATTACATGCCTGCGGGGGTGAAACTTTAGGCGAGAAGTATCTAGCCTTCGATGATGTCGATATCGAGCATCTTATCGCCGAGATTCGTGAAAAAAAACCCGACTTTATATTTAACAATCTGGTCGGTACTTCGAGTTACGCCTTTTACAAAGCCTATGCTAAAGCAGGTGAGGCCGATTCATTTTTTACCCCTAAAAACTGTCCGATCGTCAGTTGCAACCTGATCGAAAGCGAGTTGCCTATGCTCGGAGATAACGCCGGCATAGGGCATATCAGCACCGCCAGTTACTTTGACACCTTGACGACTCAGGCGTCAGTCGAGTTCAGACTAAAGGTTGCAGCGAAGTATGGTGTGCAGCGTCATATTTCTTCGGAGATGGTGACCGGTTACAGCAGTATCAAAATACTCGCCGCGGCGATTGTTGAATCGGCTTCGGATAATGTCGAGCAGGTAAAAGAGGTGTTATTCGATATGTCTTTTGAAAGCCCACTTGGAAGTCTGCAATTTGATTCGTGCACCAACCATGCGAGCCTGCACCCGATCATCGCAGAAATAACCGACCAACAAAATTTTAGAATCCTATCTTATTCAAAGCATCAAATCAGTGCGGACCCCTATCTGGTCGAGTTTGATCCGGTCAGGTTTGCGGCCATTGTGAATCAACCCCGGTCGGCTTCCAATTTGCTGAAGGTGGTCAAATGAATAGAATTAGAATTCCCAATTTTCGTGGCTGGCGGATTTTGATACTGCATCAGAAGGATGACAATATCATTCGCCTATCCCGGCAACTGGATCGCCTCGGTATAGAAGTGAGTGTCAATTGGCCGGTACTGGAGTCGTCGGTTGCCGATGCTCAAATGATTTTTTTTGACGGTGACAATACTTTCGACGGTATTTTTCCATGGACATCGGGAGAGTCCCCTGTCCCATTGGTTGCACTCATGGGATCAGAAGCACCGGGTCGTCTGGAATGGGTATTACAACAGGGGATCTCTGCACACATGCTCAAGCCCATACAATCCAGTGGAATATTCAGTACCTTGTTTCTGGCTCAATCTAATTTCGATATTCGAAAAAAAATGCAGGAAAATATCGATTCTTTAAGCGATCGGATTGCCAAACGCCCATTTGTCCTGCGCGCGACACTGAAGTTAATGAAGCGCTGTAAGCTGGAAGAAGAAGCTGCCTTTTCAGTTCTTAGATCGGCATCCATGAACCGTCAGAAAACCATCGAGGATTTCTGTGCCAGCCTGGATGACGGCGCGATCGCGCGATTGGTGTGCGCTTTCGAAAAACAAAAACATACCAGGGTCGGTTAAATGCAAATACTATTGCAGCTGCTACGGCGCCCGATGGCCTGTTTTGGTATCAGCATCATTGTACTGATTGTGATGTTTGCGATTTTCGCGGGTTGGCTGGCACCGTTCGAACCGGATAATCAGATGTTTGATGGTCTGACCCTTGAGGGTGCGCCTTTGCCACCGAATGAAAAGTTTCTGCTCGGTACCGATTTGCTCGGAAGGGATTTATTCTCGCGTCTAATTTACGGAGCGCGTACTTCTTTAATTATTGGCATCGTTGCCAACGGCATTGCCGTGCTAATAGGCACCCTGGTCGGTATCACTGCGGGATATTTTCGCGGGTTTCTGGGCGCAGCCCTGATGCGCTTCACTGATTTGATGATGGCGTTTCCAGCATTATTGTTGGCGATTGTTCTGGCGGCAATATTTTCACCCAGTCTGTGGATAGTGGCGCTGGTGATTGCAATGGTGAACTGGGTTCAGATGGCGCGCATTATTTATGCAGAAACTGTTTCCATTTCGGAGCGGGATTTTATTCTTGCGGAAAAAAGTCTGGGGGCATCGAACTTCCGCCTGTTATTCAAACACATTATGCCGCACCTGCTTTCTTCGGTAATTGTTTTTGGCACATTGGGTATTTCGACCACCGTGTTACTCGAAGCCACGCTCAGTTTTCTGGGCATAGGCGTACAACCGCCTACTCCAAGCTGGGGCAATATCATTTTTGAAAATCAAACCTATTTTTCGACCGCACCATGGCTGGTGTTTATTCCCGGTAGCCTGATTATTGCTTTGGCCCTCGGTTTTAATCTGGTTGGAGATGCGCTACGTATCGTGCTTGACCCGACCCTGAAGGGTAAGCACACGTGATCATTTATTTCCTGCGTCGCCTTTCGATAGCAGCCATGATTCTACTCGGTATCTCATTCATCACCTATGTATTGTTGTTCTGGGTGCCAGCTGACCCGGTGCGACAGATTGCAGGGCGAAGCGCGACGCCTGAAACGGTCGCAAATATTCGCCACCAACTGGGTCTGGATCTGCCTTTTTATCAGCAATATGGGATTTATCTCGGTAATTTGCTGCAAGGCGACCTGGGCCGTTCCTATATTCAAAAAACCAGTGTCAGCGAGCTCATTCAATCGCGCCTGCCTGCCAGTTTGTTACTAATGGCGGCGTCAATAGTGACCGAACTGTTGATTGGGCTGAGCATGGGTATTCTTGCCTCGGTTAAGCGCGGAACATTTGTCGATAACCTATTGATGGTGGTGTCCTTTATCGGGGTATCTTCGCCGCAATTTGTCGTCGGTATTTTGCTGCTGTATGTATTTGCGGTGCAGCTCGAATGGTTTCCAATCGGTGGCTATGGAACATTCAGACACCTGGTGCTGCCCGCGCTGACGCTTGGGCTGCTGGGTGCGGGCTGGTATGCGCGCATGATGCGTTCAACTATGCTAGATGTGCTCGAACTGGATTTTATCCGTACTGCCAAGGCGAAGGGCCTCGGTAAATTACGCGTTATTTTTAGGCATGCGGTACCGAATGCACTGCTACCGATTATTGCCATGATCGGTATCGATATTGGTATTTTCATGAGCGGGATCGTGGTGGTTGAATCCGTTTTTGGCTGGCCAGGAATTGGTCAGCTCGCCTGGCAGGCGATTCAGAGGGTCGATATCCCGATCATCATGGGCGTTACCCTGACCGCCGCCTGCGCAATTGTCCTGGGGAATTTACTGGCCGACATTATCGCTTTTTTTGTCGACCCGAGAATCAAACTGAAATAGAAGCAATGGG
>JBDNJA010000164.1:0-23524 GCA_041688005.1 Gammaproteobacteria bacterium | reverse complement strand
TTTTGGCTTTAATGACGAACCTCAAGCTGCGTAGGTCGGAAAAGCGAAGCGCCTTCCGGCAAGTTTCGACCAACAATGCACCCCGTCATTTAATACGATTATTTTCTTAACGTCTGTTGGGTGGTTTTGGCACGTTGGCCGCGCCTGATGGCGCTGTGGCTTATCAGGCCTACGTTGCTTTTGGCTTTAATGACGAACCTCAAGCTGCGTAGGTCGGAAAAGCGAAGCGCCTTCCGGCAAGTTTCGACCAACAATGCACCCCGTCATTTAATACGATTATTTTCTTAACGTCTGTTGGGTGGTCTTGGCACGTTGGCCGCGCCTGATGGCGCTGTGGCTTATCAGTCCTACGTTGCTTTTTGGCTTTAAAGACGAACCTTAAGCAGAGGCTGCGTAGGCCGGAAAAGCGAAGCGCCTTCCGGCAAGTTTCGACCAACAATGCACCCCGCCAATTATTACGATTATTTTCTTAACGTCTGTTGGGTGGTTTTGGCACGTTGGCCGCGCCTGATGGCGCTGTGGCTTATTAGGGCTACGTTGCTATCAAAAACTATGGCTCGATAGTGAACGTCTCATGAATACGGATTTTTTGATCCGTCTCAAGGCCGAAGCTTTGCTCGGTAAAACTAATGGTATCTTGATTCGAAAACTTAACCAGGCTAGAGGCTCGCGTTCCATAATCAGGCAGTTTAATAAAGCGACTCGATAACAGTCGTTCTTGCTCTATTTCAACACCGGTAGTCGGTAATAGCGCATCAGGTGCTTGTTGTTCGCTACTCAAAATATCGATAAGGGCATCATCATTCGCATCGTTGCCGAGTGCCTGTTCGAGCGCTATTTTGCCCGATGTTAACTTGGGCCAGGCTTCGTCAAAATAGCCATTACTGACACCGTAAAATCCTGGCGTGAGCTTACGGATGCCAGGCTGACGGTTGGAATAAGCCCAAAGCTCGTTGCTGTCACCAATGAGTAAATTGAATCCAGCGTAATCGTCTTGCTGTGAGGCTATCCGTGCCAAAAACTGCGGTGCCGACTCTGATCCAGTCAGAAACTCGCGCGTTAAATCCCCACGTGACCGAGTTGCTAGCTGTTTATGACTAGGCTCGCGGACGTTAGTCACGGCAGTAAACCTACCTTGCCTGTTGACACCCATCCACGTGCCCTGCGCCTGAAGATCACGCCCGGCGAATGTGTCGGGCGAATCCTCCCACCAATGTGCGGCACGAGTCGGGCGGGCGTAAAACTCATCGCGATTAGAGATAACAATCAGCGGGTGCTCTTCACATTGCCCAATAGCCAATAGTATTAAACACATTAGTGCAAACTATCAGCTAGAGAGTTGATCAATTTCTGGTAGCGGCTCGTGTTTGATTGCGGCTTCGAAAGAACTGAGTCGCTTATACACCGAAAGCAAATCAACAATTATCGTCCACGAGTTCACCAGGTATTGAAACGAATTACTGACCTGTCCAAAGGCTGTCAAAATCTGCTGCAATACGCCAAATGTAATGGCGCCCACCGCTATCGTCGGTATCAGCAGGATATAAACGAAGATACTGTCAGCTTGTAAGTAAAGCATCCGCGCAACATTAAAATACATATAATGAAAATATAACCGAAAGTAGTTTTTACGAACGTTTGCAAACAGCTCGATAAGTGTCGGTGGTTGGGCACGATTTGCATCATCTTCGCCATAAACCAGCTCTTTTCGAAAAGAGGCCTCAACTCGTTGATTCTTGAATTCGAGCCCTGGAAGTTTTATCCCAACAGTCGCTAGTAATCCGGTGCCCAAAATGGCCCACAAGATAGCAGCGATAAATAATGGATGGGGGATCACACCGACAATAGGCAGTTCGTTTATGTATTCGGACAGGGTCCAAAGTACTGGTAGAAACGCAAATAGCGTCATCACAGCATCGACTATTGATACCCCTAAACCTTCCATTATCGAGGCAAATCTCATGGTGTCTTCCTGAATACGCTGAGATGCACCTTCGATCTGCCTTAACTGAGCCCATTGAGCGGTGTAGTAATCGTTCATCGCATTACGCCACCGAAAAATAAAGTGGCTGACAAAAAATCGCGTCACTACAAACAGAAAAATCGCGAGAAAAGCGATCTCAGCAAAAATAATAATCAAGTCAAGGAGCTCGCTGGAAAACGATGTGACCAGCTCATCGGCTCGAACGCTTTCCTCTGTATCGGGTGTTTTTAACGCTTTCTGCACCAGATCAAAAAAGGGACGACGCCAGTTATTAATAGCGACCGATACCTGTACAGAAAAATAAGTAGAGAATAAAACAGCGGCTGAACCCACGATCGACCACCATTGCCACCGATGATTCGCCACTCGAAACCAGAACGCCGAAAACAAAACAGTGCACACAAAATAGTAGCCATAAAATAATAAGAAAGAGTCGGTAACAAAATGACCAAGGCCAATAACCGGTTTAGAGTCGGACAGATCTAAGCCGAAAAACAGGCCGATCTGAGTATTGAAGCCATACCAGATAGCGCTACAAATCGCGGCGTAAAACACAACCGAAAGAAAGAATAATTTGGGATTCGGGAAAAAAGACTTAAACATAGTTCAGGGCTCTGTACTTAAACAAAAAGGATTTCAAAGGAGTGGTAGACCGACGAAGTAGGTATTGATTCAATGGTTAGCTGTCATGGCTGACCTTGTCCGAAAGATACGGCGAGATCAGTTTTTGCATCATCACAATATGACTGTCATTGTCATTCAAGGCATTAATATAATTAAACTGTTTGCCGCCCTGCTCGATATACAAGTCGCGGTACTCAATTTTGATTTCATCGAGTGTTTCCAGGCAATCGGCTGAAAACCCCGGGCAAATAACATCGATCTCCGTCGTGCCGGTACTGGTCAGCTCTTCGAGCACATCAGCAGTATAAGGTTTTAGCCATTGCTGTTTACCAAAACGTGATTGAAAACTGAGTGACCAATCAGCGTTCGTCAACGCCAGTTTATCGGCCAGTAATTCGGCTGATCGTACACATTGCGAATAATAAGGGTCGCCTCGGTCGACATTCACCTGTGGCAAACCATGGAACGACATGAGTAAATGATTTTGGTGTTCGGTCTGTTGCCAGTGATCACCTACCGACTCGGCTAGTGCATCGATATAAGCGGGGTGATCATGATAATTATCGATAAAATGTATCGAAGGCAGATCGCGCCGTTTAGCCAAAACCTGCGCTAAGTGATGGAATGTTGTGGCCGTAGTCGTTGCCGAATTTTGAGGATAAAGTGGTAGCACAACAAGATGGTTCACGCCCTCCGCGAGCAATTGGTCAACTACCGATTGAAACGAGGGCTTGCCATAGCGCATGGCTAAGGCAACCGGTATTTGATCGCCCAGTTTTTGTTGTAAAGCGACTTGCTGTTGTTGGGCCACTACCATCAATGGTGAGCCGCCCTTCATCCACACCCGAGCATAACCCGCTAATGTCTTAGGGCTTCGAAATGGCAATATGATCAAATTGAGTATCAACCACCAAATCGGTCGCGGTACTTCGACGACTCGAGGGTCGGACAGAAACTGCTTTAAGAATTGCTTTACCGAAACCCTGGTCAGAGTTTCGGGTGTCCCCAAGTTACTAAGTACAATCGCAGTTTTAGTGAGCATCGATGAGCAGGCTAGAGAAAAGACGCAGTTTAATGTGCCTGCTCAGGAAAGTCACTGCGATAGAGAGTCGATGCACTAACATTAAAATAAATACAACTAGTAATGTCTAATTAGTTAGAAAAAAATTATCGATTTGCCGACAATTAATGCTTGACATAAAAAGATATGCACCGGCGGTGATCTCGATTGATAGTTTTTCCATCCTGCTGTTTAGTGGTGCTATAAAAATTGCTGGGGAAGATATAAGTGAATGATAAATAAGGTAAATAATAAAATGGTGACTATTTGAGCAATTTAACAAAAAGTGAGGATTGATGCGGCCTCTGGCATTGTATTTACATTTCATCCACAGAGTTACCCACAGTAAATGTGGATAACCAAATTTATCCTGATTTCTTAGTAGGTTAGCTCACAAAGACTAGAAACTTGATTAAAAAAACGCGCTATCTGAGCCTGAAATTTTGCGGGTATTTAAATTATCCGATTGACAAAATCTATTTCAGTGAGCTACGGATAAAGTATCATGGCGGCGCATCCTTTATCTTCGGATCTTAAAAATTGACGGACAAACCCTTAAGTCATTTTGCCTCCTTCGCAATCGCGATACCCTTGTATCGTGTATTCGATTATGCAATTGACTCAATTAGTCTTGGCTCAAATAGTAACGACTCGGCCTGTGGTGTTGACACTCATATCGGTAAACGCTTCCGCCTACCCTTCGGTAGTGGCAACAAAATAGGTCTGTTTTTGAATCCGATAGATGATTCATCTGTCGCAGCTGAGAAAACCAAACAAGTGCTCGAATGCCTGGATGAAACACCAGTTCTATCCGAACACATGATGGCGCTGGCACGCTGGATGGCAAGCTATTACCTGCAGCCACTCGGCGAAGTCGTGTTCCAATGCCTGCCAGCCCATCTGCGTAGCGGCAAGAGCGAAAAGCCCGAACAGGTTAAGTACTGGCATGTGCAAACCACTGATGCGGATTTGCACGACGCCATTCGTCGGCGGTCACCCAAGCAATTCGAAATGCTGCTAGCTATCGAGCAATCAAGCGGCGGTTTGAATGCCGTGCAATTGAAGCAAATCAATAGCGGTTGGGCGAGTCTGATTAAAGCCTTGGAGCTCAAGCAGGCGATTCGGTGGGATTACTCGAAACCAGAAAACAGTGGTGCCACATTGAAGTCACCCCCGCAATCGAGCGCTGATCAGTCAAAGGTACTAGCCCAACTCGAGACCAGACTCGATATCTTTTCAGTCCATTTACTCGATGGCATTACCGGTAGTGGTAAGACTGAAGTCTATTTTCATCTGATCCAATGGCAACTAGCCCAGCGCAAACAGATTATTTATCTGGTGCCAGAAATTGGTTTGACGTCACAGCTGGTCGAGCGGGTACGTCGCCGTTTCGGCGAGCAGTTTGCTATTTCTCACTCGGGTCTTACTAATCGTCAGCGCTATCTGGCCTGGCAAAAATTTAGAGCCGGTGATGTCAACATCATGCTCGGCACTCGTTCTAGTCTGTTTTCTCAGAGTTATCGGCTGGGTTTGATTATTATCGATGAAGAGCATGATAGCTCTTACAAGCAGGTCGATGGTATTCGTTATCACGCGCGTGATGTCGCCATCAAGCGAGCACAAATGCTCAATATCCCTATTATACTCGGCACTGCCACACCCTCGCTGGAGAGCCTGCATAATTGCGATCGTGAGCACTATTTTTACTATCAGTTATCGCAGCGCCCGACTCGACATGCACCGCCCAAAATCGAGTTGGTCGACACCAGCAATGTGAAGCTGGTATCCGGCTGCTCGCCTTATCTACTGAAGAAGATAGATTGGCATTTAGAGCAGAAAGGGCAGGTACTGCTATTTTTAAACCGGCGCGGATTCGCACCGGTCGTCATGTGCCATGAATGCGACTGGCAGGCCAACTGTGCCCATTGCGATTCGAAGCTCACTTTGCACCATCGCATCAATACCTTGTTATGCCACCACTGCGGTCATCGTCAACCTATGCCATTCGCTTGCCCGAAATGTGAGCATGCGGATATCAAGCACTACGGCATTGGCACCGAGCAACTAGAGCAAGGCATTAAGTGGCGATACCCAGACACACCCACCATTCGCATAGACCGCGACACGATCGCGTCACGTGAAGAATTCGCCAAACGACTGGCGCAAATTCAAAGTGGCGAGCCCTGCATTATAATCGGCACCCAAATGATCGCCAAAGGACACGATTATCCGGCGATCACCCTAAGCGCAATGCTCGATGCCGACCAGGCGCTGTTTAGTGCTTCGTATCGCGCCAGCGAACAATTGGTGCAAATGGTGTTTCAAGTGTCGGGCAGATCAGGCAGAGGCGAGGTCAAGGGCGAAGCGCTGTTACAAACGGGTTACACCCATCACCCGATGATGCAATCACTCGTCAATCAAAACTATCGCGACATTGCGACGACCATTTTGCAAGGGCGCAAAATGATTGGTTTTCCGCCTTATGCGCGGGTGGTCATGTTTCGAGCCGATGCAATGACCTTAAGTGAAGCCATGGAAAAGCTAGCAGAGATAAAACAAGTGCTGCAAACCAGCGCCCACCTCAAGCAGCTCAACTGTATTGGCCCTATTCCCGCATTAATGACGCGGCGAATCGGGCGATACCGAGCCCAACTATGCCTGTTTAGTCAGGATACGGCCAAGCTGCGAGCCGCTTTGCGCGAGACAATGCCGACATTGCAATCGGTGAAGAATACATCGACAGTAAAATGGGTGATCGATGTCGATTCATTTGATGTTTGATGTTTGGGTTCAATATTCGATATCTGCACTAGCGTCAGAACTTCGGTTAAACGAATCACAGCAAACGATGATTAATCACTAGAGAAAAAACCCAATAAGGCTAGACTGCGCAATCGTTGTACTTTAGGCCATCTAGCACTGATGGCATTGACCATCGATTTCAAACCCAACTTTTAGTAATGTCCCAACATGTCCGATTCTGGCAATAGCACCACCGATAACCATTTCCCAACGAACCAGGCGCTCGACCGCTTAGATTTAAGGCGAGCATTCGGCTCTTTTGCGACAGGGGTTACGATTGTAACAACCACGGATAAGGCCGGCGATGTATATGGTTTTACCGCGAATTCGTTTACCTCTGTTTCTCTCGATCCGCCATTACTGCTGGTTAACATAGCCAAGACTGCCTATGGATTAGATGCGTTTACCCATGCCGACGGTTTTGCCGTCAACATACTGGCTGAAAAACAGAAAAACCTGTCGAATGTATTTGCATCGCAAGGTGCTGACAAGTTTCAATCGGTTGACTGGACAGCAAAAACAACCGGCTCACCTGTTTTTGATGGCGTCATTGGTTGGTTTGATTGCGCTAGCTACCAGCAAGTCGATGCTGGCGACCACATCATATTAATTGGCAGAGTATTGGATTACGGTTACAACGCCGATTCGCCATTGGGCTTTTGCCGTGGCGCCTATGTTTCGTTTGGGTTGTCACCACAAATGCTGCAGCTAGTCTCCGGTGATGGCAGCCTGAAAGTTGGCGCATTGATCGAGCGCAACGAACAAATTCTGCTGCAAACTGATGTGTTAACGGGAGAAGTGAAAATTCCGGTGAGTGATAGCGTGGGAGACAGTTTGACCGGGGAGGGTTTAATTGGTGGCTTGGCGTCAATCGGTATCGAAGCGCATTTGCCTTTTTTATTCTCAGCCTATCACGACGGTATAACACGACATGTTTATTATCGGGGTGAAATACTCTCGACCAGTGATGTGTTAGAGACAAAAAACCTACACTTTTACCGTTATTACGATATTCCCTGGCAGGCTATTAGTGACAATATGATTACCAGTATGCTGAAACGGTTTATTAGCGAGCACTCACTCGGTAATTACGCGATTCACATTGGCGACGATGATCAGGGTTCGGTTTATCACCACGATTCAGATCATGATAATTCGAGTCAAAAAAAAGACCGGTAGGCAATAGACCCCATCTTGCTCCGAACGGTCGGCATTCGCTTTTATCTGTTGGTCAGTGTCCTTGCCTTTTTGGGTATCGATCCAGTTCCCGCAAAGCTCGTCGACATACATGCCCACGACGGCATAACTAACGGGTATTTTTTTACGCATTTTGTCTCCAGACATCACGCTTCACATTAAACTAAACCTTATTTAGCATAGTTCAAAATAAGTTAAATAACACCAGCATTTGCCTTGTGCAAAGGAGGTGAAAGCTAGCTCACATGCCAGTAAGGGCGACAATGCTTTGTGTCGCGTTTCGGTAATCTGTAGTCGCGAAGATGTAGGATTAATCAAACTTTAGTGTCTAGTATGCTCACACTTATAGAATTTTTGCGCGCTGGAGCAATTTGCATGACCGATATAGATGATGACTACGAAGACGATCTGGATCTTTCAACTTTACCCGATGATGAGCTTGTCGAGCAGATGCACGATGACCTTTACAACGGCTTGAAAGAGGAAATTGCCGAAGGCACAGATATTCTTTTAGCTCGTGGCTGGAGCGCTAATAAAGTCTTAACCGAAGCATTAGTGGCTGGTATGACCATTGTTGGTATCGACTTCCGTGATGGTATCTTGTTTGTGCCAGAAGTTTTGATGTCGGCTAACGCGATGAAAACAGGCATGGCTATTCTTAAACCATTGCTATCTGAATCTGATGAGCCAACCGCCGGTAAAATGGTCATTGGTACCGTTAAAGGCGATATCCACGATATCGGTAAAAACCTGGTTTGCATGATGATGGAAGGCGCTGGATTTGAAGTCATCGATCTTGGTATCAATACCCCGGTAGAAAAATATCTCGCTGCATTGGAAGAGCATAAGCCCGAAATTCTGGGTATGTCGGCCCTGCTGACGACGACCATGCCTTACATGAAAGTTGTCATTGATACGATGAAAGAAAAAGGCATTCGCGACGACTACATTATTATGGTCGGTGGTGCACCATTGAATCAGGAATTTGGTGATGCCGTCGGTGCTGATGCTTATTGTCGTGATGCCGCGGTCGCCTCTGAAACAGCCAAGCAACTGGTTGCAGAGTTTCGAGCGCGCTAAGTTAGTGCAGATCGACTCGGATGCCAAATTGAAATGGATAAAACCGCCTCAATCCTGGTGATAACCTGCGCTGCTGTCGCACGTGAAGTTAATGACATAAAAAAACTAGGTCAGTGGTCGCAGATGGATCTGCAAAGCATTACTGCTGACCTACATGTCACGCCCGAAAAAATCCCCCAGGCTGTTGCTGATAAGATCGACGAAGCGGGCGACGCTTACGATCATATCTTTGTCGCCTATGGCGATTGTGGCACCAGTGGCGAATTGGATAAGGTGTTGGAAGAGCGAGGCGTGAGTCGTTTGCCAGGCGCACATTGCTACGATTTTTTAGCGGGTGAAGAAACCTACGCTAAATTGCAGGATGAAGAGCCTGGCACGTTTTATCTGACAGACTTCCTAGCGCAGCATTTTCAGCGCCTGGTCATCGGCACGCTGGCACTGGATAAGTACCCAGAATTACTGCCGATGTATTTCGGCAATTACACCCGACTGGTGTATTTGGCACAAACTGACTCAGATCAACTGACTGAATCAGCGAGGCTGGCTGCAGAGCAGCTTGGTTTGCGATTCGAGCGACTATATACCAGCACAGGGGAAATGGTGCCTGCACTTGATGCAGCGATGCAAAAGGCCATGCGCCCAAGGTTAAAAGGGTAGTCCAAGAATGATTAAGCCCAGAATTGCAAAGCTCAAAATAGTTTTCTGGCGTGACATTCCTGGACAGGTGGTCATTCGTGACAGACGACGTAGCACGCGGTTGCGGTTGTCAGCAAAGTTCATGCGCGCAATAGAGCGAGCAGCCTATCGCTTAAAAAAGAATCAAAAAGATGTTTGGTTCGCCCCCTGGCACGATGTTGAGCAACCTTTTTTGGGTGATATCAATGAGCAAGCGCGATTGCTAGTAGAACATATCGAACAGCAGTATTCAGAGGCTGTTCTCGATCAATTAAGTCATGCGAGTGGTAAAGACGAGCGCAGGCTGATTTCGTAGTTGGAGATGAAATAGTGTACTCAATACGTCAATGGTCGGTGACCCATTCCAGAAAGTTGGGAAAGTTTTACGACCTGTTTGAATCAGTTCTATTCAAGCTGCACCCTTTGTTTAATGCCATTGGATACGAGCGTTTGGAAAAACCAGTGCGGGTTGTCGAACAAGCAGTTAAAGGTTTCCTTTTTGATTGCCAAATGTGCGGCCAATGTGCCCTCAGTTCGACTGGCATGTCGTGCCCAATGAATTGTCCAAAAAACCTACGCAATGGACCTTGTGGCGGTGTGCGTCTCGATGGCAACTGCGAAGTGAAACCCGAAATGCGTTGTGTTTGGGTTGAAAGTTGGCGTGGCAGCGCGTTCATGCAAGATTCAAACGCCATCCGTCAGGTTCAGGTTGCAGTCGACTTTAGCCAGAAGGGCAGCTCCTCCTGGTTACGTGTCACCCGTCAAAATGCCGAACAAAAAGCCCTGCTTGATCAGACTAGTAAGGTTCAATCATGATTACTTCTGACAAGAATCATCCTGGACATCCACTACCAGACAAAGAAGACCATTTATCGCGCAGGCATTTTGAGCGGGTATTAAGAGCCGGTCATTTTGCGGTCACTGCCGAGCTCGCACCACCAGACTCAGCCCTGGCGACTGACGTTTACGACCGGGCAAGCGTATTCGATGGATTCGTTGATGGTATGAATGCTACGGATGGTTCTGGTGCGCACTGTCATATGTCAAGTGTCGCTATGTGCGCGATACTGACTAATGTGGGTTATTCACCGATTATGCAAATTTCCTGTCGCGATAAAAATAGAATCGCGATTCAGGGCGACGTACTCGGTGCTGCTGCTATGGGCGTTAGTAGTATGCTGTGCCTCAGCGGTGATGGCGTGCAAGTAGGCGACCACCCAGAAGCGAAGCCAGTGTTTGATTTAGACAGCATGTCATTGCTCGAAATCATCCGTGGTATGCGTGATAAATCAGAGTTTCAGAGTGGGCGTAAAATAACTTCTCCGCCTCAGATTTTTCTGGGTGGCGCGTCCAACCCTACCGCGCCACCGATTCATTATCGTCCTGATCGCCTGGCTAAAAAGATCGCAGCCGGTGCGGAATTTATTCAAACTCAATATATTTACGATATCGCTCAATTTAAAGGCTTTATGGCCAAATCAAGAGACCTAGGTTTGATCGAAAAATGTTTTATTTTGCCCGGTGTTGGGCCATTGGCATCAGCCAGAACAGCCAACTGGATACGCACCAACGTACCAGGGATAGATATCCCCGATGCCATTGTTGATCGGCTTGCGGGGGCAGAAAATCAAAAGCTCGAAGGTCAGAAAATATGCATCGAACTGATCCAGCAATTGCGCGAAATCGAAGGTGTCAGTGGCGTCCATGTCATGGCCTATCGACAGGAAGAAGCCGTTGCCGCCATTATTCAGCAATCGGGTGTACTGGGTGATCGTAAGCCCTGGTATCCAGGTTGTGAGATAGAGGAAAAAGAAGTTCAGGAAAAAATAGCCTAGCTTGCTGGGCCACACATTTAACATTTATTGAGGAATACCCAATGACCGAGACGGTCCTTAGCTCAGCCACCAGAGAATTAGTCATCGGATTCGACCGCCCCTTCGTTATTATCGGCGAGCGAATTAACCCAACTGGTCGTAAAATCATGGCCGAAGAAATGAAGATAGGCGACTACAGTCGGGTTGAATCGGACACCCTATCCCAGGTTGCGGCTGGTGCGCACATGCTCGACGTCAACGCCGGTATACCATTGGCTGACGAACCACGCATTCTTGCAGAATCAATCCAGCTGGTTCAAAGCTTAACCGATGTGCCATTAAGCATCGATTCGTCAATTATCGACGCACTTGAGGCCGGACTGTCGGTTTATAAAGGCAAGGCTCTGGTAAACTCAGTGACTGGCGAAGACGAAAGTCTTGATCGCGTATTGCCACTGGTTAAAAAATACGGTGCGGCGGTTGTTGCTATTTCAAACGATGAAACCGGTATTTCCGAAGACGTCAACGAGCGTTATAAAATCGCCAAAAAAATCGTAGAACGGGCTGCCGATTACGGTATCCCATGCTGTGACGTTGTTGTTGATCCATTGGTGATGCCAATTGGTGCTATCAACTCTGCGGGGCGAGAAGTTTTAAAGCTGATCCACCGCTTGCGTACAGAGCTGAAAGTCAATACAACCTGTGGCGCATCAAACGTCAGCTTTGGCTTACCGAATCGCAACGGCTTCAACGGTGCATTCATCAGTATGGCTATTCAGGCGGGTATGACGTCAGCGATTACTAATCCATTGCACGCAGAAGTCATTAGCGCGAGCCTCGGAGCCGACGTGATGATGGGCAAAGACCCAGACTGTTCGCGCTGGATTAAGAAATTTCGCGAGCCACCAGCCGAAGGTGCAATTGTGCGTGGTTCTGGCCGTCGGGGTCGAAGAGGTTGCGGTTAAAAGATAGACTGTTAAAGAACAGACATCAAAGGTAGCAAAGCATGAGTGAAGAAGAAGTAAGCGTATTATTCATGCCTTCGGGCTTGCGCGGGCAGGTACAGACAGGCACAACTGTCCTACAAGCCGCGCAACGCCTGGGTGTCGACCTCGATTCAATTTGTGGCGGCCAGGGCAAATGCCGTCGCTGTCAGGTATTACCGCAGGAAGGCGAATTTTCCAAGCACGGCATTATCTCGCGCGCCGAGCATCTTTCCCCACTCACCGAAACTGAACAATACCTTCAAAGCAAAAATCGTCTGAAAGGTGGTAATCGACTCGGATGCAATGCGCGTATTCTTGGCGATCTGGTGGTCGATGTTCCAGAAGAAAGCCAGCAGCACAAGCAGCACATCACCAAAGCCGTTACCGCCTATGATATACAGGTGCAACCAGCACTACGGCTTTATACCGTCACTTTGCCTGAACCGGATATGCATGCGCCTATTTCCGACAAGCGACGTTTGCAAAATGCCTTAGCGAATGATTTTGAATTGCCGATTATGGATTGCGAACTTTCACAATTGAGACTCCTGCAGAAATCACTCGATAAAGCCGACCGTCAGGTTACCGCAGCGGTATATCAACACCAGCAAATAATCGGCATATGGCCGGGCGAGAAAAAGGTAGTCTATGGCCTCGCGATCGACCTTGGTTCGACCACTATTGCAGCTCAGCTATGTGATATGAACACCGGTGAAGTTATCGCCACTGCCGACACCATGAACCCGCAAATTCGCTTTGGCGAGGACTTGATGAGCCGCGTGTCCTACGTCATGATGAACGAAGGCGGCGACGTCGCAATGACCAAGGTCGTGCGCGAAGCCTTCAACCAACTGGCAAGCCGAGCAGCGAAATCAGCCGGTATTCAACTCGATGAAATCCTCGACTTGGTCGTTGTTGCCAACCCGATCATGCATCATCTGTTCCTCGGAATAGACCCGACCCCATTAGGTACGGCGCCTTTCACGCTGACAACAGATCAAACCACTGTTGTTAGGGCATCGGATATCGACCTCAATTTACACCCCGAAGCCCGCGTTTGTATGTTGCCTTGTATAGCCGGTCATATTGGCGCAGACACCGCTGGTGTTATCTTGTCTGAGCGGCCCGATCTCTCTGAAGAATACGTTTTACTGGTAGATGTAGGCACCAATGCCGAAATTGTGCTGGGGAATCGGAATCGAATGCTCGCCGCATCAAGCCCAACAGGCCCTGCGTTCGAAGGTGCACAAATCACTGCCGGACAACGTGCTGCACCGGGCGCTATCGAGCGCGTGCGCATCGACCCCGAAACACTTGAGCCGCGGTTTCGAGTGATTGGTTGTGACGTTTGGTCAGACGACCCGGACTTTGCAGAAAAAAGTGCCAAGGTAGGTGTTAGCGGCGTTTGTGGATCAGGCATTATGGAAGTGGTTGCCGAGATGTATCTCGCAGGCATTATCGATCAGGACGGTGTCATTGGCCTGGTCGACGGAAAGGACAATAGCCGTGTGATACTAGACGGGCGAACCTACTCCTACGTGTTACACGACGGTGATAAAACACTACGTATTACCCAAACCGACATCCGTGCGATTCAATTAGCCAAGGCGGCATTACACGCAGGTATTCGGTTATTGCTCGACTATATGGGCATTAGTAAGGTCGACAAAATCGGTTTAGCCGGTGCCTTTGGGAGTCACATTGATGTCAAATACGCCATGGTTCTCGGCCTGATTCCCGATTGTCAGTTAGACAAGGTCGGCTCGGTCGGTAACGCCGCAGGCACCGGTGCGCGAATTGCTCTGCTGAATTTTCCATCACGTCTCGAAATTGGTGAGATTCTCCCCAAAGTAGAAAAAGTCGAAACGGCCCTCGAACCCAAATTTCAGGAATACTTTATCGAGGCGATGGCTTTGCCACATAAAACCGACCCTTACCTAGAGCTGTCAAAAGTCGTAACCCTTCCACCACTAAAAGCGAAATCAGAAGGTGATGGACAGAATGATCGTAAGCGTGGGCGGCGACGAGCCAGGGTATAATTGGTTGCCTGAATCTACCTCAAGGGCATCTCTAAAAATGCACTTTTTCCGCGATTGCTGCGTCAGCTCCGTGCTCGAATCCTCATGTACCTCAAGTACATTCCGGTTCTCCGCGCGGTGCTTTCTTGCACTCACGAAAAAATCACTATTTTTAGAGGCGCCCTCAATAAAAAGGTAGATTCAGACGCCAGGCCCCTCAACTATGCAAAGTCAGAAACCCCTGCAATGGATATTAATTGCTGGCGCTATTTTCGCAATGGGCGCAGTTTTGATTGGTGCGTTCGGCGCACATGGTTTAAAGCAAGTACTCGATAGCTATAGTCTGGGCCTAATCGATACCGCTGCCAAATATCAAATGTATCACGCCATCGCATTGCTGGTGATTGGCGTCATGTCGGCAATACCAAAGTTTTCAACAGCGTGGCTCCAACGAGCGGCCTCGGCCTTTACGCTGGGCATAATCCTGTTTAGTGGTTCGTTGTATCTACTCGCATTCACTCATGTTAAATGGTTGGGCGCGATCACTCCGATCGGTGGAATTGCCTTCATTTTAGGCTGGCTGATGCTGGTTATGAGTATTCGTAAAGGTCTTACTTCAACTAGCAGATAGTCAATTAGCCTGGTATTGTAAATCCGCTAAGGTCATGGATTGATGATGGATAGTGCTACAATAACGCCATCTCTAAATCGCCCTAGTTATTATACAAGCTATCATGCAAGCGCTCCAACCTCTTCATCTTGTCATAGCGGCAATAGCCGCCGTGGCATTGCTTATTATCTTGCTCACCGGTCGTTTCCGACGTTTGCAAAAATTGGCGATGATAAAATTCGAGACGCTCTCTGAATCCAATAATCAACTCAAAACTCAATTCGCATTAACACAGCAACGCAATGAGCAATCAGAGCAGTTAAATCAGCAGTTGAAGCAAGGCCTGGAGGCCGAACGCACGCTGCTAAGAGAATCTCAGCGGTTGCTGAGTGAGTCTGAAAAGAGCAATCTTAAATTAAAAGGTGACCTTCAGAAAGAGCATGAACTTAGCACCCAAAAACTAGACCAGTTCGAGCAGAATCGTAAACAACTCAAAATTGAGTTTGAGAATCTGGCCGGAAAAATCCTAGACGAGAAAACCAAAACGTTTAGCCATAATAGTCAGGCCTCAATTGAAACCTTACTGAAGCCATTTCGTGATCAAATCGAAGGCTTTCAAAAGCGCGTTAACGAAGTTCATAGCGATTCGATAAAAGGCAACTCCGCTATCGAAGCCGAAATCAAGAAAGTGCTAGAAGCTGGTTTGAAGATAGGTGACGACGCCAAGAACCTGACTTCGGCACTCAAAGGTGATTCACAAAAACGAGGTGGCTGGGGCGAAGCTCAGCTTGAACGTACCCTGGAAATGAGTGGCCTGATTTCCGGTGCTCACTTCGAAAAACAATCGTCATTTAAAGATGCTGATGGTAAGCGCAAGCAAACCGACTATCTCGTCAATGTGCCGGGTGGCAAGCAGATTATTATCGACAGCAAGGTATCTTTGGTTGCTTATGATCGTGTCGTTGCCGCGGAAACACCCACGACGCTGAACCTGGCTTTAGCCGAACATGCTAGTTCAGTTAAACGGCACATAGATGATTTGTCGGGGAAGGACTATACCAACCTGATCGGCATGCATAGTCCAAGCTTTGTGCTCATGTTTATGCCAATCGAGCCAGCCTATATCGAGGCGCTAAAATATGAAAAAGATTTGTTCAACTACGGTTATGAAAGAAATATTGTTTTGGTGTCGCATACCACATTGATTCCTATTTTGCGCACAGTTGCAAATTTATGGATGATCGAGCGGAGTAACAAAGAAGCGCGTGAAATTGGCGAAAAAGCAGGCGATATCTTTAATCAGGTCTGCGAAGTCGCGAACCGAATGAAAAAACTGGGAGGCAGCCTGAGTGCCGCGTCAAACCATTATAACTTAACGCTAACCGCGATTGCCGGTCGTCAGGGCTTACACGGAAAAGTCGAACGTTTTAATCAATTGTCGAACAAGGTCAGTAAATCGATGCCTGAACTCGAACCACTACATAATGATTTGAATCACGAAACAATTGAATTAGTAGCGGAAGCCATTGATGAGAACCCAGACAGGATAGACTAGGGGGCGTCTCTAAAAATGTTTTTTTTGCAGGAGTAAAAAACAGCCACGAAAAATCACTATTTTTAGAGACGCCCTATGTTTTTAGAAGATGGCATCGATTGAAAATTGAACCATTAGCCCTATTTATCAGTTACATTACCACGCATTATTGTGCGATATTTGAGACAGTCAGAAAAATATGAAGTATCACGATTATTATCAAGTTTTGGGTGTCGAACGCAACGCAGCTACCCCAGACATCAAGAAAGCCTATCGCAAACAGGCCAGACGATACCACCCCGATGTGAATAGCGAAGCCAGTGCCGAAGACAAATTCAAGGAAGTCAATGAAGCCTACGAGGTATTAAAAGATACCGAAAAACGTCAGGCCTACGATCGATATGGAAGCGACTGGAAGCACGGGCATGAATTCAATGGCGGTGGTGGTCACGGCGGTGCGGGCGGCGGTGATTTCAGCGACTTTTTTGAATCTATGTTTGGTGGTGATGGCCAGCAAGGTGGGCCCGGCAGGCAAAGACAGGCACCGCCAAAAGGGGAAGACCAACATTTGAAGCTCGGCATTTCTCTTGAGGAAGCCTACCTTGGCGGAGCGAAGACTATACAGTTCAGCCGAAAATCACCGAATGCCGGCAAGCACTCGAGCTCTGAACTGAAAAAACTCAAAATTAATATCCCAAAAGGTGTCTCGATGGGGCAGAAAATCCGTCTCGGTAAGCAAGGCTACGAGAGCCCACACGGCGGAGAATCAGGAGACCTTTATTTGGAAATGAATATTTTGCCCCATCGAATGTACAAATTGGAAGGTAAAAATATCAACCTACGGCTGCCGCTAACCCCCTGGGAAGCCGCGCAGGGCACGACGCTTAAAGTACCTACATTAGATGGCGAAGTCGCGCTTAAAATAAAACCCGGCATGCTATCAGGACAGAAAATTCGCCTGAAAAACAAAGGCATGCCAGGTGGCGATCAAATGGTCGAGGTGATGATTCAAACGCCACCAGCCGATAGCGAAGAGGCAGAAAAGTTTTATAGTGACATGAAAAAACAGTTCGATTTCAATCCACGTTCCTTTTAGATAGGGGTAAGCCAGGCAATGGGAAAAATACTGGTAATACTCGCTCTATCACTGTCGACCTGGCTCACAGTGGTATCGGCAGCCTTACCTGTCGCGGTGGGTGGGCAGACATTGCCCACTCTCGCCCCCATGCTAGATAAGGCAACTCCGGCAGTCGTCAACATAGCAACCCGTGGCAAAACCAAACAACGGCGGCAATCGCCGCTCTATAATGACCCTTTCTTCCAGCGATTTTTTAACCTGCCCGGTGTCGAACGAACACGTGAAACCCAAAGTCTGGGGTCTGGTGTCATCGTCGATGCTAACAATGGTTATGTGCTGACCAATAGTCACGTTATTAAAGACGCCTACGAAATTACCGTTACACTGACAGACGGTCGAGAAATGCAGGCTGAGATTATTGGCAGCGACCCCGATACCGATGTTGCAGTGATTCAAGTGCAAGCCAAAAACTTAGCCGAATTACCGATAGCCGACTCAAGCCAACTACGCGTTGGTGATTTTGTCGTGGCGATTGGTAACCCCTTTGGTTTAGGTCAGACTGTTACCTCGGGAATTGTCTCCGCACTGGGCCGATCTGGGCTCGGACTCGAATCCTTCGAGGACTTTATTCAAACCGATGCATCCATTAATGTGGGCAACTCAGGCGGTGCATTGGTGAACTTACGAGGCGAGCTAATCGGTATCAATACCGCCATTTTAAATGGCGGCGGCGCATCAGCCGGTAATATTGGTATTGGCTTTGCCATTCCGATAAATATGGCGCACGACATCATGTTACAGCTAGTCGAATTTGGGCAGGTGCAACGCGGCAGGCTCGGAGCCCAGGGGCAAGACCTAACGCCTGAACTCGCACAGGCATTTGGAGTGTCCTTAACGAGCGGATTTATCGTCACCCAGATAGAAAGTGGCTCTCCCGCCGAAAACGCAGGCTTAGCAATAGGCGATGTTATTACATCGGCTAACAATAAGAGAATTCGTTCGTCGCAGGACATGATTAACCTCGTCGGCCTATTACGCATGGGTCAATCGATGGAAGTCACTTTATATCGGCAAGGTAAAAAACGGCATTTAACGGTCGTCATCCAGCCAATCGATATGGCCGTGCTCGAAGGAAAGCATCTATTACAGAAGCTGACGGGCGCCAAAATTGGCCAGGTGAGTGAGTCGAGCCTGAAATACGGCCTGGTCACCTACCTGCAAGTATTAGCAGTAGAAGGCGACTCACCCGCATGGCGATCAGGCATACGAGAAAGTGATGTTCTGTATTCAATCAATCAGCAATTAATACCAACATTCGAACAAGCACTGGAAGCCATCAGCAATAATCAGGGTGGTATGATCCTCAATATTCGGCGTGGCAATAGAGCCCTCTATCTGGTCATCAAGTAGGCAAAATCATGAGCAAACTAACGCATTTCAACGAGTCGGGCGAAGCCCACATGGTCGATATCGGTGACAAGAAAAGTACAGCGCGCCGGGCCGTAGTGAGTGGTTATATCAGCATGGAACCGGCCACGTTGGCACTCATTACCGAGGGCAAACACAAAAAAGGTGATGTACTCGGCATTTCGCGCATCGCGGGAATCATGGCAACCAAACGCACGGCTGATTTGATTCCATTGTGTCATCCGCTAACACTCACCCACGTATCGGTCGATTTCAAAGTCGACCATCTCAGTCACCGAATCGAATGCACCGTCGCCACCGAAACTCAAGGCCAGACAGGCGTCGAGATGGAAGCATTGACAGGTGCGCAGGTCGCACTGCTGACTATTTACGACATGTGTAAGGCGGTTGATCGTGGCATGGTAATTGGTGATATTAAACTCATTGAAAAGTCTGGTGGAAAGTCTGGTCACTGGGTAAGGGATTGATTCACATCGTTTTATGCGAACTAACACAGCAAAAATTGTCGCTGGCAGCCAGCACTGCTGAGAGTTAAGTCGACGCTTTAGGCGAAGCCGGCATGGCGTCAAAAGACTATCGGGCAAAGGTCTCATTCTGATTTTGTTTCATTCGTAGGTGATAACCATTTACAATGAACGCCCCCACACTCTCCCAAGGAAATTTGAATGACCGCTTACTGGATTGCCCATGTCGACGTTACCGACGCTGATGCTTATGCCAAATATGCCAAACTAGCCACTGCACCCATCGAAGCCCACGGTGGAAAATTTCTCGCGCGTGGCTCACGAACCGTCTGGTTAGAAGGCAACGACCGCGCGCGTAATGTTATTATCGAATTCCCAAGCATTGAAGACGCTGAGCGTTGCTATAACTCAGAGGAATACCGTAAAGCACTAGTCTTTGCTAAGCGTTCATCTGTCCGTGACATTTGCATAATTGAAGCTAACTAACTAAGGCCTGCATTAGTATTCTGCTAAAGCAGAGTTGAAGAGTAAAATCATGTCTGATTCCAGCTTTCACCTTCCTGATACTCCTTTTGATCTGGAGACTTTAATCGACGCCGCTGTTAGCGAGATCCTCAGGCATGAAGATGCCCGATTGTTTCTCGCCTGGATGCGAGAAAATATAGCCAATTTCCACAGGCCAGTCAGCGACAACTATCCTGACACAGGGGGAAACAGGCCATTTAGCCAGCCATCGGCTATCGATCAAATCGAACTAGACTCAACTTTGATTCGTTCAATGGCAATGAATTTCGCCTATATAATCTGGAACAGCATACCGTTGCCGTCTAATCGATTTAAACCACAGCCCATGGCTATGCCCAAACGTAACGAGCCATGCTATTGCGGCTCGGGCAAAAAATATAAACTGTGCTGCGCCCAAATGCCACCGATGCCATCTATAACTCCAGAAGAAATATGGCCGGTATTGTTCGCCAAACTGGATAAATCTGTAGCGGCGCGTGCCTTACACGACAATCAAATCCCACTCTCAGCTCTCTATATAATTGCCAGCGATTACTTCGATACTGGTCAGCCTAAAAAGGTAGTCACCATACTTCAACCTTTGTTTGAGGGCGAAGTTCGCAAAACCAATGCCGATGCGGATTACGCATTGAACCTTTTGTGTAATGCCTTTGATCATCTCGGCTATCACAAGAAAAAAATCACTCTATTGAAAACGCTTATCGCTGGCGTCAAGCGCTCGCCTCTACGCTCGGGTGCGTGGCAGCGTTTGGCTGCCATCAGTATCGATGATGGCAATGCCGATAGTGCCTGGTCTGCGTTTCAAAATGCACAACGCGACGATCCCGATTCGCCCAATCTGGGGCTGCTTGAGGTGCAAATACTGAACGCGCAAGGTCTCAATGACAAAGCCGCTGAGCGCGCGAATTTTTGGATGCGCCGATTGCGTAATCAGGGTTATGCCGATGATGAAATGCCGCTGGCCTTTTTGATTGATGTTAGCGAAGATCCAGTCGCAGCATTTGCTGAACTGGGTCTCGAATTCAGCGATGACATGGGCTTGTTACTCAAACAATGGATCGAGGATGTACTGGACAGACCCCTGCCCGACTATCGGTTCTCCGACAGGGTTGCTCCGAGCGATAATGATTACAGTGAGAGTGTCGCAAAAATCCTGCACGTGCCCGACACATTGCAACTACTGGAAAAACAATGGCATGAAGTTTTTCAACTGTCAAAACCATTCTCAACAGACGAATTACCCAATGAATACGCAAACCCCTGGGATCTTTACGAGGAACTGGAATGGAGCAACTGGTTAACTAATAACCCATCCGCATTCGACAGTATCGATATTCTGGACGACCTTATCACTGCGTTAATCCTACACCCGCAATTCGGAGCGCCCTGGCTTGACGACACAGTGCTATGGCCATTACTGCGGCGCAGTAAAGCGATTTTTGAAAAGCTACTTGAGACTGACAGCAAGGCTCAGATTCCCTGGGTCGTGGCGGACAACCGTCCCGCGCTGAGGGGGCTGTCACGACTGGTGACACTCAACCTGGATTGTAATGAGCCTGACCTGGCACTGCAACAGGCCGCACATTTAATCAGGCTTAATCCATCCGATAATCATGGTTTCCGCATGATGGTTATGAATATATTCATCATCGACGATCTCGACGAAGAAGCACTTAAACTCGCCGAAAGTTACCCCGGCGACATCAATCCGGAAATAGCTTTTGGCACGGTGTTAGCCTTATACCGACTCGGTAAACCACAACAAGCCATCGAAGCACTAACCTTTGCACTCGAACATCTCGGCAAAATACCGCATTATTTAATCACCAGCCAAGTCAAGAAACCAAAATTGTTTGACGATAGAGTCACCCACGGGGGTGATGATCAAGCCTGGATTTACCGTGAAGAAATGCGCGCAGTATGGCAACAAACACCAGGGGCACTGGACTGGCTTAGAAAGTCAGTGAAATCATTATCCTAGAATCCTCGATTAAACCTACTGCAGACTTACCTGAGAACTCTAGGATTATCGTTAAAATAACAAGTTTTTAGCTATCGATTCATTGGCATGCGAGTTTGCCCTCTAACACTCGGATTTTCGACAGATTCAACAAATTATGATCGTGTCTCTGACAGCTACGTTCATAGGACGCTGTTGTCTTGGTACATATCAATGTATGGGGGCTACCGCGATGTTCCGTAACGTGGGTCAGGTCACAGTGACAACTATCGATAATGTTATGAAGATGTTGACGTCGATCTTTGCGCAGGGGTAGTCGAAGTTCACTCTGTTCCGGGTTCGCGAGGAACTCGCTTAGTTTGAGACAATCGGCACAGCGACAGGACAGGTTCTGCGCTCGACGATAATTCTGAGGCTTTTGCGGAACTTCCACAGTACAATCTTCCAGCCGGCTACGGCAAACACTCAGCCAATGTTGGATTGCCAGTGAAGGCTTGTTTATTTTCAGCAATCTGGATTCGAGTACAAAAATTGCCTCTAGGTGGACACTGCTCAATGGATATTGATCGTCTCGGCGCAAAATGTAGTCAATTAACTGCTGTAATGTGTTTTCAGCTTCAATAGCCAACATGGCCTGAACCAGTGCAACCACAAGTGCAGAGCGATCCATTTCTAGATTACCCCATCCTTGCTTGCCCCTGGCGTTGTCCGTATCAGAATTATCCAATGCCAGAATGGACTTTAGCACTCGCTGTAGCAGACTCGCACAGAGCGTTTGACGCTCTTTATTTTTATCGCGCTGCACGCTCAGTCGCCTCACCAGTTCAACGTTACGAGCAACAGAAGAAATCGTGGTGCTCTCGAACAGCGTTATTAATGGTTCGGTAAAACGCTTCCAGCCAACGGATTGGCAAAATATTAGGGCCGACTTGCCGAGTTGAACATCATGATCAACAAACATAACCTGCGAGATAAAACATTGCATAGGTTGCGCTGCTTCCAGGGTACACAACAGGTCAGGAAAGCCATTGCGCTGCACCAATACTTCGGAGTTCCAGCCCAATCGACTCGGCCGCCATGATTCGATAATTGCATTGACAAAGCTCAGACATGCCTCTCGCTGCATTTGGTACTCGGCTTTCGACGCTCGCGTGAGGCCTCTAACCATTGACGCCAAAGCACCAATCGCAGCATCGGTACCGGCCTCGCAAAGTATCGCGAACTGTTGTTTGCGCGGCCAGATAACGATTACTGCACGATGGTACCAACGCTCCAGAGTCATGCCAGCGTTACCGGTATAACCTTCGAACTCTTCCTCACTCAATTCCCAATCATCGATAGACGTGACGCTGACAACTTCATCTTCGTCGAATCCAATTTCACCCAGATTGACCTTTCTGCCTTGTCCATCTAACCAATGATTCACTGTCAGACTATGCTCGAAAACATCTTCCATTTCGTGTTCGACATCGCTAGCATCCTCGTCATTATTCCAATTTCTACGACTTCGTGAATAATCGTTGAATTCTTCTACAGCAGACCCATGCTCCCAAAAAGTCAGCAATGCCAAATGTGCCACACAGTCCGCCTGATCCGCCGCAGTAAACAATACCTTGGCTCGCGCACGGTCGATGCCTTTCAGCCCGTCCAATGTCAATCCAGCTTGGGTATAGCGATGATCGAGG
>JBDNJA010000163.1:0-6219 GCA_041688005.1 Gammaproteobacteria bacterium | reverse complement strand
TCAGCTGATTTGAATAACGGTGCAGGTAGTTCGATTGTCGTATTCTTAAGACTACTTTGCCCCTTAATTTGCAATACAGGCTCGCGATCATCGGTCTGTTTATTATCGATAGCCAGTTCAACTTGCCAATCACTCTTACCCGTCACCCCTTTTGACAGGTAAGTCGGTAGTAAACTCATCAATTGCGGGGTGTTTATCAAACCGTCAGCCTGAATCAATGTTTTGCTATTTGTCTGATCCGTATTGATGTTAATCGTTATTGGATCATCAAAGTAATGCGCCTTGATATCTTTTCCCAAAATTTGATCTTTAGTGATAAGCAAGTGACCATTTAACTGTCGTAATTCAACATCCCAGACGGGTGCATTGACGCCGCCATCTTTAAATGCCAGGTCAACATTCGCCGTGGTGCTTGAAATTGTCGCTAATGGTATTACTAAGTTTGTATCAACCTGTACCTGCCCACTGGCATTTTTAAAGTTACTCGCGACCTTTCGAAATCGCTTCGAAATTGGCATTGCAAGCCAGGTTGGCAAGGCTTTACTGGTTTCGGTATTAGCATGAAGATTTAAGTTGATTGTCAGTTTAGAAAGATCGGCTACCGATACATGTCCATACGCATCATCAACCTGGCCAAAATTAGCGCTCGATACATCGGCAAAAAAGCCAAGATTATCGAATGTAATCATGCTTTTAACCTTACGCAGTGTGTCCCATCTAGGGTCAAACATTAGGGTTGCGTTGTTTACCTGAAAGTCGACATAGAGCCCGCCTGACTGTTCATTATCCAGAGTTCGAATACGCTTCAGTCGACCGTGGTACAACAAATTACCCTGGGACACTTCGGCGCCTTTTATACCGTCGTCGAGCCAGGCAAGCACTCTTGCTGGGAGTAGTTTTACCGGTAGATATTTAGATTTACTAGCCGCATTACCTTGATCAAAACTAGCTCGGAGGTACATAAACGGTGTATTCGCCTGATCAAAATCTAACAGCAGGCGACCTGCCAGACTAACATCACTATTACTCACTTCGAATTTTGGGACAGATATATGCACACCAGCCTTATCCAGGCTAGCATTGGCCTCTAAGCTGTAACGCTCTATTTCGATAGGCGCCCTAAACTTGTCTGCAAAATCTAACGCTAATTGTTTACCTGTCGATTTAAGTTTTAGGTTTTGATTGTCTATCATCAATGACGCCGATAAGTCATTAAATCCAGGGACCCATGAAACAGGGTTATTGGTTAGATGATTGAGTTGTGCCTTTAGGGATAACCTTTTGGCATTAGTAGGATCGAGGTTGAACCAGATATTATCCAGTTTTCCTGATATGTCACTACTGCTTACCTTTTCGGCGATGCCATCCGGTAGTGTCTTATTGTCTGGTGCGGTTAGTATCGATAGATCGAGACTTTTTATCCAACCTGACAAGTTTGTTTTGTTTTCAATTTGAGTCAGATTCAGTTGTGTTTCAATTCCAGGAACTTTCTTTCCATTCACAACTAGTTGATCAAGCTGCCCGATAACGAGCCAATTTTGTCTCCGTTTTTGAATACTGAGTCGTGTGTCGAAGGAAAACGGTAGCGATTGCGCAGCATCAGCAACCTGATATTGCCCATTATCGATAGAAAAATTAGTTTGTATAACGGGTGGTTTTTCAGCATCAAGGTTTAACCAAAAATTGGCTTTGGTGAGTTTAGCCTGTTGTAGCCCAGCGATTTCAATATCGAATAGGCTGGCCAACTGTGGACTTACATTGAGTTCGTTTATCTCTGAGTATAGAAGGCCTTTGCGTTTGCTAAAAACACCTTGAGCACTCAGCTGTCCACCCATACTTTGCAAGTTTGCATTAAGTGTTGCTCGCACCACACCCAGACGACGTTGCATTTCAAATACAGTACTTTCTATTTTGTGTTGCTGTCCACCATACTCATCATCAATGGTGATATGGCCGATTTCGACATGAATTATTTTGGGGGTCAACCCGATGATTTGAGACACATCAAACCCAAGTAGGTCATGCTCGCTGGACTGGCCTGCCTTACCTGCCTTACCTAGCCTATCTAGCTTATCTGGGGGTATTAATTCACTCAGCGATAGTTCACTTAGCCACCAATGTTTGTTTTGGTCTTTGCGAATCGTCAATGATTCAACCACTGCATTGACCTCGTTTATGACGAGTGATTGAGCCAGCAGGCTTCTCCACAGACTGATTTCGAAACTCAGTTGCTCGACGACAACAGGATCGATGTAATTCGGTATCGTTAGCGTGGCATTGCGTACATGAATCAGGTGATCGAATTGACTCCATTCCAGCTCAATATTACTAAAGCTTAACCCTGGTAATACAGATTGCCTGAGTAAATTTTCAATATCACTTTTAAAATATTGGACCTGTGGAATACCCAGGCGCAGAACACCAATCATGACTGCGGCCAGAATGAGCATCCAGTACAGTATTTTTAGTGTTAGGCGAATGAGGGTTTGCATTAATCCTGACTTGGGTTGAATTTATGAGTAATTATTGATCGTTATTGGGGGTGAATTACACCGGCATGACATCATAGGTCTCCTGCGAAAAATGCGTCTCAACCTGGAGTTTGACCGGTATTTTCACAAAGGTTTCAAGCTCCGCCAAACTAGCCGCCTCTACATCCAGTAGACGGTCTATCACATCTTGATTAGCCATCACTAAAAGCTGTTGCGCCTCGTCATAAATTCTTGCTTCTCGTAGGATTTCTCTCAGTATTTCGTGACAAACGGTCTCTGTCGTTTTATGCGAGCCGCGCCCATGACAGGTGTGGCAGGTTTCGCATAATACGTGCTCCAGACTATCACGGGTGCGCTTACGGGTCATTTCGACTAAACCGAGTGGCGACACGTCGAATACCTGTGTTCTAGCGTGATCCTTAGCTAAGTGCTTTTCGAGCGATTTCAACACTTGTCTTTGGTGGTCTTCATGGGCCATATCAATGAAGTCGATGATGATAATACCGCCCAAATTGCGCAGCCTAAGTTGTCTGGCTATCGTTTGCGAGGCTTCCATATTGGTTTTGAAAATAGTCTCTTCAAGGTTCTGATGCCCGACGAATGCACCGGTGTTGATGTCGACAGTGGTCATTGCTTCGGTTTGATCGATAATTAAATAACCACCCGACTTTAATCCCACCTGACGCCCTAAGGCACGTTGGATTTCATCGTCGATATTATACAGATCAAACAGTGGGCGTTCACCGGGGTAGTGCTCTATTTTGGCCGGCAGATCAGGAATGTAACGTCCGGCAAACTTGATCATTTTTTGATAGGTTTCTCTTGAATCAACCTTAACGACACGGGTCTCCTTCCCCACCATGTCACGCAGCGTGCGGATCGATAGCGGCAGATCTTCGTGTACCAAAGTGCCTGGTTTGACTGACCGAGCGGATTCGGCGAGTTCATCCCAAAGCTTACTCAAAAAGTTAATGTCACGGTGCAGCTCTTCTTCATCGACATCGACTGCGGCGGTGCGCACAATACAACCACCTTTTCGGTTGTCATTTAAAAACTCGCCCAACAAAGCTCTTAGGCGTTCGCGCTCAGCTTCGTCTTCAATTTTGACTGAAATACCAATCATTGACGAGTTCGGCATGTAAACCAGATACCGAGATGGCACCGAGATGCTGGTTGTCAGACGCGCACCCTTAGTACCCATCGGATCCTTGACCACTTGCACCATCAGGGCCTGGCCTTCACGTAATAATTTGTTGATTGCCGGTTGGGGTGCTTCTGCGTCCACGTCGGCCTTGCTATCAATATCTGAGACGTGCAAAAAACCAGCTTTATCTAAACCAATGTCAACAAACGCCGCTTCCATTCCTGGCAATACGCGATTGACCTTGCCGTTATAAATATTGCCGACTATGCCTCGGTTGCCTTGTCTCTCGATACACATTTCCTGCAAGACACCGTTTTCGACTATCGCGACACGGGTTTCCTGTGGCGTAATATTGATGAGTATTTCTTCGCTAATTGTCATGCTAATACCACCATTCCTACAAAACCGTGATGCCGGCTTGCTGCAAAATTTTGGCTGTCTCGAACAGGGGCAAGCCAATGACAGATGAATAACTTCCTTCTAATTTTTCGACAAAAATAGCTGCTTTGCCCTGGATCGCGTAAGCACCAGCTTTATCCAATGGTTCCTTGCTAGAGCAATAAGTGGCTATTTCCTCCGCTTCTATCACCCGAAATCGTACCTGATTCAGCGATAATGTCAGACGGGTTTCCCCCTGATAACGGAACGCCAGGCAAGTGAGCACCTGATGCGTCCTGCCCGACAATTTTGATAGTATACATCGGCAATCTGTCTGGTCGTCCGGCTTGCCGACAATTTCATTGCCAATCGAGATAGTCGTATCTGCAGCTAGTATCGGTATACCTTCGACATCCACAGCATGGCCCGCTGCATCCGCTTTGGCTTTAGCAATTCGACGAACATACTGTTCGGGTGTTTCCGACGCGAGCGGAGACTCGTCAACATCGACGGCTAGTATCTTAAATTCAACACCAATTTGGTGTAATAATTCGGCACGACGGGGGGAACTGGAAGCGAGATATATCATTAGCAATATTATCGATCAATTTTGACCCAAAAGACAGACAACAACGAGTTAAAAAACTGATCTATTCGCGGTGATAAGGGTGCCCTTGAAGCAGAGTCCAGGCGCGATAAAGCTGTTCGACTAATACCACTCGTACCAAAGCATGTGGCATGGTCATCCGACCCAGCGCAATGGTTTGCGAACAGGCGGCTCGGCAATCTTCAGCTAGCCCATCTGGCCCGCCTATCACTAGATTGACGCGTGGGTACTCGAACATCCAGTGCTTGAGCTGTTGCGACCATTCGATACTTGACCACTGTTTACCCTGTTCGTCGAGTGCGATATTAAAACTACCGGGTGCTAGTTTTTTTAATATTTGTTGCGATTCCTGTTGTTTCGGTCGCTTTGAGGCATCGTTGTTCTTACGATGCGCCAAAGCAATGGACGTTATCTGAATGGGCAGTTCGCGCGGCATACGCTTGATGTAATCGGCACAAGCCATATCAACCCAGGCTGGCATTTTCTGGCCGACGGAGACAATTTGGATCTGCATTTAATGCTTAATCTACTAGCTGAGCCTAATGACTATCAGTTATCACTAAGCACTATCCAATAAGAACTATTCATAATCACTAATGTCTTCAGACAAGCCGGCATCAGCCATTTCTTCACCCCAGAGTTTTTCGAGTTCATAGAATTCTCGTGTCGCAGGTAGCATGACATGAACAACAACATCGCCCAGATCGACCAGCACCCAATCACCGACATCCAGGCCTTCGATACCCAATGGTGGTGAGTTTTGTTTTTTCGCCGAATCGATAACCGACCCAGCAATTGAGCTAACGTGTCGACTCGAGGTGCCGCTGGCGAATACCATATAGTCGGTAAAACTCGCATAAGGGCTCACGTCCAGCACGACAACATCATTCGCTTTTATGTCCTCTAATGCGGTTAACACCATTGCCTTTAAAGCTTCGGGTTGCATTGGTTTGCTGGTTGAACCGGGTGTTGAGTCGTTCACATTATGTCTCGTAAAGATGATTATTAACTATATATTCAAACACTGCTGTTGGCAGGCATGAGATAACTGATTCTGATTCTGATACCGACAATTGTTCACGTATTTCGGTTGAAGAACAACTGCTTTGTTTAATTGCCAATGGTAATACATAGCCAAATTTTTCGCGCCTTAAACTGCCCACTGATTGCGCCCAGTGATCGATAAAAATGTCACGATTTAGCTTGATGTTTGGACGCTGACAAACAATCAGGTGAGCCAAATCCAAAATTTTGGTTGACTGTTTCCAGCTCAAAATGCCGTTAAAAGCGTCTGCACCTAACATTAACCCGATTGATTCATTCGGGTTTTTCTCACGCACTTCTCGTAAGGTATCAACCATAAATGATGCCCCACCTCGGTCTAGTTCCAGTGTATTAGCGACAAATCGATCGTCAGCGGCTATTGCAAGCTTGATCATATTGAGTCGATCACTGCTACTGACCTGCGGCGCACCTCGATGAACTGGATTGGCACAAGGCAGGAAGTGAACCTCGTCTAACGCTAGACGCTCTAAAGCTTGTTTCGCGAGCTGAATATGGCCTTTGTGAATTGGGTTAAAAGTGCCGCCAAAAATGCC
>JBDNJA010000162.1:0-3746 GCA_041688005.1 Gammaproteobacteria bacterium | reverse complement strand
TAAAAGTCGCTATCTGCCTGATCAGTGCCCTCGTGTTTATTTATTCGCGTGACTATCTAAAAGATCATGACATCTATAAGGGTGAGTATTATGTGCTAGGTCTATTTGCTGTGCTTGGCATGATGATCATGACTTCGGCTCACAGTTTCTTATTGGTCTATCTAGGTCTTGAATTATTATCACTCTCTCTTTACGCCATGATTGCTTTCAATCGAAAGTCGATCCAGGCGTCAGAAGCGGCGATGAAATATTTCGTGCTTGGCGCAATGGCTTCAGGTCTATTGTTGTACGGCATTTCTATTTTTTATGGCATCACTGGGACACTTGATCTTAATCAACTAGCTGAAGTCGTAAGGGCGCAGTTGACTGAAAATCCTATTGCACTCTCGTTCGCGTTGACTTTCATAGTCGTTGGTCTGTCATTCAAGCTGGGCGCAGTTCCATTCCATATGTGGTTACCCGATATCTATCAGGGCGCGCCGACATCAGTCACCTTGTTTATTGGTACTGCTCCAAAAATTGCTGGCTTTGCGATGGCGATACGACTATTGGTTGATGGTCTTGGTGATTTACAGGTAGAGTGGTCTCAAATGCTGTTGGTACTCGCAGTTGCTTCGATGGCCCTTGGCAATATTGTCGCTATCGTGCAAACCAATTTTAAGCGCATGTTGGCTTATTCCACGGTATCTCATGTCGGATTTATCATGCTCGGGTTATTGTCCGGCACTGCAACCGGTTATTCAGCCGCTATGTTTTATACGCTTACCTACGCGATTACTGCCTCTGTCGCATTTGGCGTTTTATTGCTACTGAATCGGCAGGGTTTTGAAGCTGAAAATATCGCAGACCTGACCGGCCTAAATGATAAAAACCCCTGGTATGCTGCGTTGCTAGCAATTGCGCTATTTTCAATGGCAGGTTTACCGCCTACAGTCGGATTCTACGCGAAGTTAAGTGTGCTTCAGGCGGTCGTCAGTATTGATATGGTTTGGCTCGCTGTGGTTGCCGTCCTGTTGTCGGTTATCGGTCTGTTCTACTATTTACGTGTCGTGAAAGCCATGTACTTTGATCCCTCTGATCAAGAACGCGTGTTAAGTATTAAAGAGTCACTCGATGTTAAGATACTTCTGAGCTTAAATGGGTTGAGTTTACTTGGGCTGGGTATATTTCCTTCAGGCTTGATGGCTTATTGTATTTTGGCCTTCAACTAAGCTGTTATTCGCCCATGAAATAGCTGATTTATAGTCACTGAAATCAGCTTTTTAGTTTTAATGCATTACTTACAAAAACTTCTCAATTACTGCTTGTAAATAGTAACCAACATGGCTATTATGCCGAGCTTCTGATGCGGGGTGGAGCAGCTTGGTAGCTCGTCGGGCTCATAACCCGAAGGTCGTAGGTTCAAATCCTGCCCCCGCTACCAAACATACTGGCTATTGACTATATGACGTCAGAAAGCAAGTTCATAGTCAGTTATAAGAGGCCCTTTAAGGGCCTTTTTTATTGGTTTAATTTTAAGGTCCAACTACGTGAAAGGTTTATCCGAATTGTTCGAACCAGTGGTAGAGGCGATGGGTTATGAATTCGTCGGCGTTGAATTCACTGGTGGTTCTGGTCACGGCACACTTTGTATTTATATCGATCGTGAGCAAGGCGTAGATATCGATGACTGCGCTTCGATTAGTCATCAGATTAGTGCCATTCTTGATGTTGAAGAGCCTATTCAGCAAACGTTTGATTTGCAGGTGTCGTCACCTGGTATAAATCGCCCGCTATTTAAGTTAAGTGATTACGATCGCTTTGCTGGCGAGACTATCAAGATTAAACTGGATATTGGTCTTGCAGGCAGAAAGAACTTCAAAGGCATCCTAAAAGGGGTGCTCCTGTCAAAGTTTGTTCAGGTCGATGTTGACGGTGAAAACTTCGAGTTACCGTTTTTAGATATCGGTAAGGCAAATTTGGTCGGTCGATTTTAAATACATAGAGTTTAAGGTTGGTGGTAAAGGGTGGGAAGCTCTTTATAGATACAAATACAGATAACAGAATGCAGATTCAAAGCATTCTATATATTGCGAGAAACGACGATGGAAAATAAAGAAATTCTGTTAGTAGCAGATACAGTTTCAAATGAAAAAGGTGTTGATCGCGAAGTTATTTTCGAGGCGATTGAAGCCGCTTTAGCATCCGCTACTAAAAAGAAGCATGGCCAGGAAATTGAAGTCCGCGTTGACATCGATCGAAAGACGGGTGATTACGATACTTATCGTCGTTGGGAAGTAGTTCTGTCAGGTGATAATGGTCTCGAAGAGCCATTACGTCAGACTAGTCTTGAAGCTGCGCAATATGAGCAACCCGATATTGAACTCGGCGAATTTATCGAGGAGCAAATTGACTCTGTTGAATTCGGTCGAATCGCTGCCCAAACAGCCAAACAAGTTATCGTCCAGAAAGTTCGTGAAGCGGAACGTCGCAAAGTAATAGACGCTTACGCGGAAAAAGAAAATAGTCTCATCATGGGACAGGTCAAGCGAGTAGAGCGTGGTAACGTTTATGTCGATCTTGGAGACAATGCCGAAGGATTCATTCCACGCGAAGAAATGATTCCGCGTGAATCAATGCGCCCCGGTGATCGTGTACGTGGATTTTTATACAAAATCGCATCTGAAGTACGAGGCCCTCAGCTATTCATTAGTCGTACCGCACCTGAATTTTTGATGGAGTTATTCAAGCTTGAAGTGCCTGAAGTAGGGCAGGGCTTAATCGAAATTATCTCAGCGGCTCGTGATCCGGGTATGCGTGCGAAAATTGCAGTTAAAAGTAACGAGCCAAGAATGGACCCAGTCGGTGCCTGTGTTGGTATGCGCGGTTCGCGTGTTCAGTCAGTTTCTAACGAGTTGGCGGGCGAACGAGTCGATATTATCCTGTGGGATGATAATCCAGCTCAATTTGCGGTTAACGCAATGTCACCTGCTGAAGTAACGTCGATAGTCATTGATGAAGAAAAACATGCAATGGATATCGCCGTACCTGAAGATAAACTATCGCAAGCCATAGGTCGAGGTGGTCAGAACATCAAGTTGGCTAGTCAGCTGACGGGTTGGACGCTTAACGTGATGGATGAAGCCGCTGCGGAAGAAAAGTCTGAAGGTGAGTCTCGGCAGTTGGTCGAAAACTTCATGGAGCAGCTTGATGTTGACGAAGAAGTAGCGATCATCCTGGTGCAAGAAGGCTTAACCACGATCGACGAAGTGGCTTATATCCCTGAGGCCGAGCTTGTTGAAATTGATGAATTTGATGAAGCTATCGTTCAGGAGCTGCGTGGGCGTGCTCGTGATGCTCTATTAACTTTGGCTCTTGCTAAAGAAGAAATAGCAGGATCAGGTGAACCACAAGACGACCTGTTGAATATGGAACTTATGACCGAGGAACTGGCGCATCAGCTGTCACGACGTGGTATTTGTACGATGGAAGACCTCGCTGAGCAATCAACTGATGAGCTTGAAGAGAGCGAAGGCTTAGATGCCGAGTTCGCGGGTCAGTTGATCATGAAAGCGCGCGAACCTTGGTTTGCCGAAGAAGGCGCTGAGTAATCTGTAACGAAAAGCTAAAGAAAGCAGCTATCAACCATTTGCATTAGGACAGATAAACATGGCAAACGCGACAGCAAAACAACTATCGGAAGTGATTGGCATTAGTGTCGACAAACTGCTGGATCAATTGAGTGCAGCCGGTGTGAAAGTCGCGGG
>JBDNJA010000161.1:0-15298 GCA_041688005.1 Gammaproteobacteria bacterium | reverse complement strand
GGAGCGGGAAAAACACACTTCACCGTTCCCGTTGGATGAAATACCTTTTTAAAGCATGAGTTAGTAAACGAAAAACCGATCCCTTTTTATGGGTAAACAACCTGCGGCAAATAACCGCGGGTTTGCTCCGGCGTTAACAATCGTACCCCTTTAATTTTTTCTGTATTAACCTTATGTCTTTTAAGTCGATTTGAAAGCTGGTTCTGGCTTATCGTTTTCTGGACATAGTTTTTACTAGCCCATTCTAAATAGGCTTCAAAAAGATCTTTTGAGGGTAGATTTTCTCTACTATCAATTTTACAGCAATCCTCTATAAACTGAGCTGCCTGATCATTTTCGTTACGCCATTGATCTTTAGCAGATTCAACCTCAGGGAGCGATATAAACTGATTATCAACGAATAATTTTTTGAGACCGTTAATCGCAAGATTTAGGATCCCTGGTAATTCAGTGCATAACTTATCCTTCAGATGTTTATCTTGCTCATGTACTTCAAATTGGCGGTTGAATGGAATTATAATTGCCCTACGAATGAGGCCATTTGAAAAATCTGAGGTTTGTGGCATGTGGTTCGTGCCAAACCAGCATGTACTGTATGGCTCTATTTCAAACGGGTCTTTATGTTTGTGCTCTACCGTCGTAGTTTCACCCGATGTGATAGATTTGAGTGCGTTATCGTCAATTGACTTCCCTTCTTTAATCTCAGATACGATATTAGCTAGTTTGCCTTGAAGGTGGGCACGTTGAAAATGATTGTCAAATTCCGAAGGCTGCACTGCAGCAACATTTTTATTGCCGAGCAATTGCTTCAATACTTCCAACAATACCGACTTGCCATTTGATCCATTTCCAATAAGTATAATGAACTTTTCATATCTTGCTGTTGAGAGAAGCGAGTAGCCCATACACATATAAATCAATTGAATTTTCTCTAATTTATTGTCGTCGCCTTCAAATATGCTACTTAAAAATAGCTCAAACTGAGGTGCTTTGGCTTCGAAGTTGTATGTAATAGGGACCTGACTAGTGAAATAATTTTCTCTATGATGTTCCTGCAAGATCCATTCTTCATTTTCGTAATAGAGTTCCCCGTTTAAAAGGTTAATACACTTGTTATTACGATTGAATTTATGATCTCGAATGTAGGTACTATTTTTAAGCAAACTTGTGCAGCCTTTAACAAAGCCATCGTTTACAGCATTATTTTCTAGCCCAAGAATATATTCCTGTATGATTTTATGTAGTTCTTTATCGTCGCAACGTATCCAGACACCAATCTTTCTATCCCATTGCCAGAAGGATTGTTGAGTATGAAGAATGTTTTTAGCACCAATCCTTTTTGAAATTATTTCAGCTACCTGTCCTTGATCCAGCATTTGTTCTTTATGCGAAGAGCTTGCAGATTTGGTAATTTCTTTCTCGAGTGAGGTAATCGATATGCTTGGGATATTTTTAAATTGTGCTCTAACTCTCTGCCAATCTGGTATGGAATTTTCTTTTAATTGTTTCAATATCGTTATGCTTTGTGGCTCAAAACAATACCCAGAATCACTTTGAGTTTTAATCATGACTTCATTTGCTAATTTCATCAAGGTAACCTGATTTAAGTAGAAGGCGTCACCGTCACAATGCTGATAACCTTGGCCGATTACATACTCGTAAAGATCTGAAATATCTTTATCTGCACAATGACCATGAAAGCAATGAAAACGAGCGTAAACATACTGGTCACCATCATCATTAGTCCCTGAATATGGTGGTCCATATCCAGCACCTTGGGGGTCTTGGTTAGTATGATTCTCATGCCATGGGCAACAATCGAATTTGCGCCACCCATCTTCAGATACCTCACCAGACAGCATACCTTGCTGCTCCAGATACTGAAGTAAGTGGTCTTCATCAGGCGGTTGGTGCTGAGATGCACTGGCATTACCTGACTTTGTAGATTGGTTAGATGAGGGTTTATGCTGCTTGGGGCGGATGTCAATCTTGAAGGAATCAGCGATTTCTTGCGGGGAGTACTTATTTTCTCGTTTCCATATGTCCAACCTAGTTGAAAAGGGCTGGCCGTACACATCGATGACAGATTGCTTAGTGTTGGAGCAAAAAGGCAGCCTAGCCCATCGTGCAATGTTATTTGCCCCAGGGTCACCTTCACAGGATTTTCCAATCTCTTGCATTAATCTGTGTGCAATGCCTTTATCGGCGAGTGGTTCATCTAGAAGATAGCCTGATTGATAGTTATTCGGACTTGTCTCAACTGAGTATGTTGGCTCAATTGGTAGGCTTTGAATCTGATCTTTCGTTAAATCATCGACCATGATGATATTTGTCCGAGCAACATACCGTTTCTTTGCTTGTATATTTCCATCGGAATTTTCGTAGAAGGTTGAGATGTTGAAGTATCCGTTATTCTCTGGAAGGATACAGCTAGGCAATTCATTGTACATGGGCATGGCTTGCCAACATTTGTGTAGCTTTGGGTCTGCATGAAACCCGACAACAGCTACATTTTCACCGTCGTCTACACGATCAAGATAAAGGCCGAATAGAAAGTTTTCACAGGTACTGGGGGTGGTGGGCATAAGTTTTCTCCGATATTTCGAGAAAACCCGAATCTGATACAGAAATGAGTTATAATTGTTTGCGACGAAGCAACAATTTTAGCCCGATTCTGAAAACTCAGTTCGGGTTTTTTATTTGGTATGCGAGAATATTCGGCTTTCAATAAAGTTATTTACATCGGTGATTCGGTACATAACCTTGCCGCCAATTTTGATGTAAGGTAAATCATATCTACCTGTGGAACGCCAAACTTGGAGGGTGCCTTCGGTAATGTTGAGATCTTTGGCAACCGCGTCAGGGGAGACCAAAGAGACTATCGACTTAATTTTTTCCTGGTAAGGTGAAACCATTATTAATACTTCCTGGTAGTTAATGATGGTTAAGAATTATAGGGGTGAGTTGTTCCCAAAAATCCAAAGAAAAAAATGAATTCTTCTCCGTTTTGGGATTGAGTATAATTATTGTCGGTCTAATTCTGTTTTGTTTTCAGCAGAGTAAATTTCAATATAGAGCTGATACAATATCTGATCATCTAACAGTTTTAACGCGCCATTCCTTTCGTTCGTATAGGCTTTGATGGTATCGGAAGAGTCCGAATTTGGCTGGATCCATTTTATTCTTTCAGATGCTTTAAATTCCTTTCCTTGTTGGATCTCCGCTAAAAAAATATCAATATGCTCTAAGACATTTGATGCAGACCAGTTGCGTTTTTTCGAGGTTACTATCTCAGCATTACTGCCGTAATCTTTCTTCAGGGTTTCAACGATTTTCCATATATCCTCCTTGAGCACAGAGTTCGGGGCGGCAAGGTTGATCGTTAGGTGCGCCAAATTTAACGAGTCTATATCTGAATACTGTAAGTCTACGGGTGTGTCATGTAATCGATAATCTTCATCGTGCTCAGAATTTTCAATTACTTCATCATCCAGAACAAATTTTGTCTTATATGCTTGCTCGATGTCATCACGAATTTCTAATTTTAAAATATCTAAACACGTAGTTAATCTTGCCGAGTGTGTTTTGTAACCTCGTTCACTCCAAATATCTTGTTTTAAAATGGTTTTGAATTGCCAATCTGGAATGATTGGATCTGCTCCTAAAGTCGCAAAGGCATTTTTCCGTAACCGAAGAAATGGTCTGTAGCTATCTAAACCGCTTCTATTTGAAATAAGAATGTCACGATAAGACTTTCTTATCGATAACTCCCAATACCAATGAAGGGGAGTTAATTGGAATTTGTCTTGATACTTCTTGTGATCAAACCAGGTTGGTTTTACCGACATGGTTTTGGGTTTAGTCATTTACATTGCCTGCTTTTAACATAGCATCAGTAGCGGTCGTCATGGCTTCTCTCACTGGGTCAAGATTAAGGCGGGCATATATTGCCGTAGTGCTGATGTTTTTGTGGTTAAGGGATTTGCCAATAACAGATAGGTTGGCACCGGTAGAGGCCTGCCAAGATCCGAGAGATCGCCTTAAGTCATGTATTCGAACATCTTTAATGCTCGCCCTTTCCAGAATCCGTAGCCATGCCTTTTTTGGCTCAACAAGATGACCTGTCCTGCCCGATCCAGGGAATACCCAAATGGTGTCTTTATCATCAAGTGCATTGCGTAAGATTAATATGTCGATAGCAGCCTTGACCAAAGGCACAGATTGAGACGTACCATTTTTGGTTATTGGGATGTGCCACGTGGCTGTTTCAAAGTTAATTTGCGACCACTGCATTTCAAGGGAGTTTGACCGCCTAGCGCCGGTGAGCAGGCTAATCAGAAAGTAATCTCGAGCAGTAGCGTTAGGCTCATCTGCTAAGGCTGCGAAAAACCGAGGAAGTTCATCTGCGCCTAAGAATCGCTCTCGAGATTTTTCCTTGAATTTTTTTACACTTTTGGCTGGGTTAGTAGGGCAATACCCCCAGTCATTGGCGCGATTAAACATGGTCTGAAGTAGGGCTAGAACACGATTCGCAGCATAGGGCGACTCGCTGCCAATTTTGGAATGTAGCTTCTGTACATCTGTGCGTTGAATTTCAGAAAGTCTGTGGTTACCCCATGACTTGAGGTGCCTGCAGTACATGTTCGCATCTTCTTCCCATGTCTTCTTATGCAGCTTTGCATGTCTTTCTAAGTACTCCACTAATAGCTCTGAAAAGGTCATTTCCATGCGCTTCACGGCTTTGAGTTCGGCTGGATTAATATCATTCACTATGTCTGCATTAAGCTGCGTGGCGCGTTTCTGAGCCTGCTCAACAGTCATGGTTGGGAACTTGTCCAATGTGACTCTAACTGCCCTGCCATTCAGTTTGCGTCTAAATGAGAACGTCTTGGTTCCTGTGTTGGTCACGCGAAGTAACAGGCCTTTGGTTTTTAGGTCGTAGTAGGTATCCCTGTCATGGGTTGCAGGCGGTAAAGCTGCAATGGTGCGTTTGGTGAAGTTGATTTTGTTTGTAGTCATAGTTTAACGGATATAAGATCGGGTCACCCTGGGGTCACTAATTGTATAGCTATTTGTTAAATTATGTAATGATTGATTAAGGTTTTTAGAGTTTAAATGCATTTAAACCACTGATATATAAATATTTAATATGAAAGGTTAAGATTCGTTATTAAATGGAATGTTTGACTTGTAATCAGTAGGTCCCGAGTTCGACTCTTGGTGCCGGCACCATTTTTTCTTTTAATCTATATAAATCATATAGATAGCATAAATCAAAATGTGACCAATCCATAGTCGCCCTTTAGGGAGTCACTATGCGCGCCACGCTATCCAGACGAGACACGCCGACAACTCAAAAATCCCTACCAGAGCTATCCATCAGAGACTTGACAGGCTCGGAGATTAAAGACATTCGAGAACACACCTCAGCACTTACCAAAGGCGTCGGTGATGGAATGGGCGGCAAGTGTGAGCGCCGGGAAGCCGACTTCACAACCAACATCGAGCACGGTGTCGTTGGTGGTTAAACCAGATAACGCAATCAATTCCAGGCTAGACGGCAAGCCCCGATATGGAACTGATCGACAGCGGCTATTACTGGATGGTCGAATGTCAAACCCGATGATTTCACTTTATCTAGCGCGGCTCTTATTGATATATCGAGTTGATTGTTTTGATAATGGTGCTTGATTCGATTCGATTCAAGTTCATTCCCAGGTCGGCGTTACGTCTTCCGGCAATTCGATAAAATCCTGAGATATTGTGACCGCCTCATCATTGATTAACCCTGGATAACTGGGGCCGGATTTTTTCAGGGATTGACGACATTTTACCTGAGCGTGTTGGTGAACCTCTGCCGGAAGTACCACCGGTTGATAACAACAGTCGACCGATTCGAATAGATTGTCCCAATAGCTTCTCGGTTGTTGACTAAATAAATCGCTTAAATCTGTGATTAAGTCCTTTTGCGGCATTGGTTCGAATTGACGATCAATCCAGTGTTCCTGTCCTATTGTTTGGCAAAATATTGTCCAGAATTGGGTTTCTAATGCGCCCAAGCTAAGAAAAAAATCATCTTTAGATTGGTATATGTTGTAACAGGCTGCACCACCGTTAATCAAGCCTTCGGCTCGGTTGTCACCCTGTTGAGATAAAGTCAGGTATTGCCACGACAGACTCGTTTCAAACAGGCTAATGTCGAGATAGCTGCCTTCGCCACACCGATGTCTGGCATGTAATGCTGCGAGTATCGCCGTGCTTGCCTGCATTGCGCCTGCGTGATCTGCAATGGGTGGAAAGCTGATGACCGGTCGGTCAGATATTCCACTAATTGCAAGTGCACCACTGGCAGCACAATAGTTAAGGTCGTGACCGGCGCGCAAACGATAAGGGCCTGTTTGTCCATAACCCGACAGGGCGCAGTGAATGAGTGACGGATTTATTTCGCTTAGAGTATCGCGGTCAAAACCGAGCCGACTAAGCACCCCCGGTCTGAATGACTCCATTAATACATCTGCCGACTGTAGCAATGACGTTAGTGACTGTTTGCCAGATGTTGACTTAAGATCAAGACGACAAATACGTTTGCCACGATTGAGGTGCTTGTAAACAGGGGATATGTTAGCAGGGGACATGCACTCCTCTGAGGAAGACATGAAATAGCGCATCGGGTCGCCATTGGGTGGTTCAATTTTTAGCACATTGGCACCCAGATCGGCGAGTTGCCGAGTTGCAAATGGCCCGGGAATATACTGAGATAAATCGAGGACCTTAATATCTTGCAGAAATTGGTGAGATAACATAACAGTGTTGAACTGACGTAATGGCGCCTTTAAAAATAGTGATTTTTTCGTGACCTGTTTTTGTGCTCCTGCAAAACAGACATACATGCCATCCATGGCAATAAGTGCAAGGAAGCACCGCGCGGACGACTGCATGGATGCAGGAGGTAGAACAATGCATGGAGCAATTGTCGAGAACCGGAGTGTACTTTGACCATGAGGATTCGAGCACTGAGCTTATGTACATGGATGTACGGTATGTCGATTTTGCAGGAGCATAAAATCGGTGACGCGGCAATCGCGGAAAAAACGCATTTTTAGAGATGTCATTAATTGTATTGTCGAATATCGTCGATTACCTTGCCGTCATTCGGCAAGCTTTCCGTTGAAACTATTTCAATATCGCATCGTATTTTACAAATTTGGCGCATGCTATCAATGATGGCATTGCTTAATGATTCGTCTGTACTGTGCGTTTCACATAACAGCTTGATCTGGTCGGCTTCATCTAACCATTCTATGATTAACCGAGCTTTAACAATTTCTGGGTGTCTGCCAAGTACTTTGGCAATTTGTTCTGGATGAATGAACATGCCTCTTACCTTCGCAGTCTGGTCGGCTCGTCCCATCCAGCCATTAATGCGTTGATTGGTGCGGCCACAAGTACTTTGGCCTGCAACTTTCGCCGACAGGTCACCGGTCGCAAATCGAATCAATGGGTACTCTGGATTCATGCTGGTAACCACGATTTCACCAACCTCGCCATTGGCCACCAGATCGCCCGTACCCGGTCTGACGATTTCTAAATAGACGCCTTCGTCGATGATTAAACCTTGTAAGGCATTTGATTCATAGGCTATGACGCCAAGCTCTGCCGTCGCATAACACTGTTGTGCGCGTATACCTTGTTCGAGAAAATAGTGGCGTATCGACGGTGGCAAGGCCTCACCTGAAACCAGCGCCTTATTAACTGAGCTGACATCGATGTTTAACTCGGCTGCCTTTTCAATAATGATCTTGAGGAATGAGGGTGTGCCGACATAACCGGCTGGAGACAGGTCTGTCATAGTCTGGGCCTGTAATTCGGTTTGCCCGACACCAGCTGGCACGACACTACAACCGAGCGCCTGTGCACCGTTTTCGACCATCGCACCGGCCGGTGTGAAGTGATAGGAAAAACAGTTATGAATTAATTCACCCGTTCGAAATCCCGCAGCATAAAGAGCACGCGCAAAACGCCAATAGTCATGGCGGCTGCAACCAGGTTCATAGATCGGACCAGGTGAAGCAAATATCTGGGCGAATTGATTGGTTTCGATGGCGCTATATCCACCAAAGGGGCGATGTGTCTTTTGTAATTCGATTAAGTCAGATTTACGGGTAAGTGGTAGCTGAGAAATTGATTCGGCATCGACGATTTTTTTTGGGTCAATGTCAGCGAACAAGGTTTTGTAGGCCAGAGTATTTTGTATGGCATGAGAGACCTGATTAGCAACTGCCTGTATTTGTTGTTGCTGACGTTGGGCCGGATCACGGGTTTCCAGTTCGTCGAAGTATTCGCTCATTTTGCGTTAGCCTGTATTGTTTAGGTAAAGTCAGGGTTTATGTAAATTCAGGGATACGTGAATTCAGGGGGCTATGTTAACCAGCGTTTTCGACGACGATAATTTTTAACGTCGCGAAAGCTTTTCTTACCTTCACTGGAAATGCCGAGATAAAATTCCTTTACATCTTCATTCTCTGCAAGCTCAGCGGCATTGCCTTCCATTACCACACGGCCATTTTCCATGATGTAGCCGAAGTCAGAATACCTTAGTGCGATAGTCGTGTTTTGTTCGGCGAGTAAGAAACTCACGCCTTCTTTTTCATTCAAGGCTTTGATAATGTCAAAAATTTCCTCGATCAGTTGTGGTGCCAGACCCATCGAAGGTTCGTCAAGTAAAATCATTTCTGGTCGAGCCATTAGCGCTCGACCAACGGCACACATTTGTTGCTCACCACCTGATGTATAACCAGCCTGACTATGACGACGCTCTCTAAGGCGTGGGAAATAGCCGTACACCATTTCCATATCGGCTGCGATGGCTTTACGGCCCTCCTTGCGGGTATAGGCACCGGTAAGGAGGTTTTCTTCGATGGTTAAGTGTTCGAAACAATGGCGTCCCTCCATGACCTGGATGACCCCGCGTTTAACGAGATCCGACGGGCTTAGATTCTCGACCGGTTCGTTTTTATAGAGGATGTTGCCTTTGGTTACGATGCCTCTCTCGGCACCGAGTAAAGTGGATATAGCCTTTAGTGTTGTGCTTTTGCCTGCGCCATTCGCGCCTAACAGCGCTACTATCTTCCCTTTGGGTATTGATAAGGAAACGCCTTTAAGTACCAGGATGACGTGGTCATAAATGACTTCGATATTGTTGATTTGCAAAAAACTATGTTCTGATTCGCTCATCGTTAAAACCTGCTTTCAATTTGAAAGTCCGGTAGACATCCCTGTCCACCGGGACTATTTTGGTTAAGACATTCTAAGTCCGACAGGCTCCTAGTTACAGTCACGCGGCGTAATATTCTTTTCTTTCGCGTATTGCGCTGCGGATTCAGTGTAGAGCTTACGCAACAGTTTATTGTTAGGCTGAATCCAGTCGCTAATCGCTTTAAAAGATTCACCATCCCATTGCGTCATCTTAACTCGGCCTTTTCCAGCGTGATCCGAACAACTTAGTTTGATTGGATCATATAATCCGTCTGCGCCGAGTGCTTTCATTCGATCCTTAGAAATATCGAGGCGATCCAGCGCCCATTGCATTTGCTCGCCGGTGACTGGCTCGTCGCCAAATTCAGCCATCGCACCACGCATTGCTTCGGTTAGAATAAGCGCAGTTTGAACACCTCGGTTGTAGGCAACCTGACCAACGGTGGCTTCATTCTTTGCCGAGCCATTACCTTTTGCATAAAGATGTTTCTTTATAGCCTTATGGACGCCGTAGTTTGAGCCGACACTATTGAACTGCATGGCTTTGTAACCAATTGCAGCATCACCTGCAGGCACTACATCAGGCTCATTACCAGACCACCAGATACCGATAAACTTGTCACGTGGATAGTTGACCGCAGCGGCTTCCTTGATGGCAGTCGAGTTCATGACACCCCAGCCCCACATCAGGACATAGTCAGGTCGTAATTGACGGCCAATTTTCAACCAGGTCGATTTTTGCTCGAGCCCAGGATGAGGCACTGGGAACAGGGATAATTTGAATCCATGTTGAGCAGCTAGCGTCTCCAATGTTCTAATAGGCTCTTTTCCGTAAGCTGAATCGTGGTAAACGAGGGCGATTTTCTTGCCCTTCAAATTGCCATATCCACCATATTCACCAGCGACGTAATTAATTGCGATGTCAGCACCACCCCAGTAGGTGGCAGGTGGAACAAAAACCCAGGGGAAAACCGTACCATCAGCGCCATCAGCGCGGCCGTAACCTGACGTGATCAATGGAATTTTGTCAGCAACAACTCGATCTAGCAGGGCGTAGGTAACACCTGTGGATAATGGCATCACTGCAGGCATGCCGGTACTGCCATTGTTTTTCATGCGCTCGTAACATTCGACGCCTTTGTCAGTATTATAACCAAAGTCGCATTCTTCCAGATCAAGCATAACCCCATTGATGCCTCCATCACGAGTATTCAGTAAGTTGATATAGTCGGAAAATCCATCCGCATAGGGAATACCGGCCGGCGCATAAGGGCCGGTTCGATAAACTAGTGCCCCGACAAATTGCGAGTCAGCCGCCATCGCGACGTTCGAAGCAAACAGACTAGATGCAGCTAGAGTAGCCGCGATTAAACCTGTCGATAGGTGTTTCAGTTTCATACTCTTCTCCTCAAGTTATGATCAAAAAATGCTCTAAAAATGTAACGTTGTATAGAGCGTTTACCCTTTAGTAAGGGAACGGCCATAGCCGTAACTTCTCCTTCATTATCTGCCAAAGCCGTGCAAGGCCGTGGGGTTCGACAATTAGAAAGAATATGATGAGCGCACCGAATACCATGAATTCAATGTGTGAAATCAGGTCAACAGGCAGACTTAGGCCAATTAAACTGGGCGCGCGATTAAGAAAAATCGGCAATAAGATAATAAATGCGGCACCTAGAAATGAACCGGAAATAGAGCCGAGTCCGCCAATGATTATCATGAACAAAATTTGGAACGAGCGGTTTACGTCAAACGCCAAAGGCTCTACCGAGCCAGTATAAATGAAGGCCCATAAGGCACCCGCGATGCCACAGTAAAACGAGCTCACCGCGAAGGCTTTGAGCTTGGTTGCTAACATGGGAATGCCGATTATTTCTGCCGCAATGTCCATGTCCCGAATTGCCATCCATTCTCGTCCAATGTTGCTGCGTATCAGATTTTTTGCTACCAATGCCAGTAGTACCACCAGGCTCAGGGTGAAGAGATATTTGGCGAGCAGGGTCGCTTTCGTTCCTGTGACGTATATGTCGCCGATCAGCGTCATCGGTGGCGCTGATATAACACCTGATGCACTATAGTTGGTAAACCAGCCAAACTTGTTAAAAAGCCAGATTAGAAAAAACTGCGAGGCGAGGGTCGCCACCGCGAGATAAAAACCCTTAATACGCAGCGACGGGATGCCAAACAAGATACCAACCGCAGCAGTTATGAATCCGGCAACTAAAATTACCAGTAAGATATGCATGTCGGGAAAGGAGGTTGCGAGTTTATAGGCGGCAAATGCACCAGTTGCCATAAAACCACCTGTGCCTAAACTGAGCTGTCCGGCATATCCGGTCAAAATATTGAGACCAATGGCAGCCAGCGCCAGAATAAGGAATGGAAGCATAATTGCGCCAAGCCAGTATTCGTTGAAAAATATTGGTATTACCACGAATGCAATAATTAGTATCGTCGCCATGAACCAACGATCCTGAGGGATGGTGAGTATCGCCTGATCTGAGCGATAGGAAGTTTTAAATTCGCCTGCTTCACGATAAAACATTATTCACACCCTCTCGATAATTTTTTCGCCAAACAATCCCTGGGGTCGAAACACCAGGAATGCCAGAGCGAGCATGTAGGCAAACCAGTCTTCGATGCCACCACCGATCATCGGCGCAATAAATACTTCGGCCAGCTTCTCTCCGGCTCCTATAATCAGTCCACCGATAATCGCGCCCGGAACCGAAGTGAATCCGCCCAAAATTAAAACCGGTAGCGCTTTTAAGGCAATTAAGGAGAGTGAAAATTGAACGCCGAGTTTGCTACCCCACATGATGCCTGCAACCAGTCCGACCATGCCTGCAACCGCCCACACGATAGTCCAGATATGCCGCAGTGGAATACCGACGCTAAGCGCCGCCTGATGATCATCGGCGACAGCACGTAGCGCGCGGCCAATTCGGGTGTATTGAAAGAATATGGCGAGAACCGAAACCAGTGACCCTGCTACTAGGGCTGCGATCAAATCAAAATCATTAATTAAGATCGCCCCGTCAAAATAAAAGCGTGGCGTTTCAGAAATACCGATGTCCAGTATTTTTACTTCCGACCCCCAGATAATTTGGCCGAAACCATCCAGAAAGTAGGCAATGCCAATTGTGGCCATGAACAGGACTATATGTTCCTGATTGACCAGGTGGCTGAGTACAACGCGTTCGATGACAATCGCGAGCAAAATCATAATCAATATGGTGACGATAACTGCAGCCCACATGGGCAGACCCATTTCGTTAAAACCCACCAGGGTCAATGCGGCAAATAACACAATCGCGCCCTGAGCGAAATTGAATACACCGGAGGCTTTAAATATTAAGACAAATCCGAGGGCAACCAGTGAATACATGACCCCAGAGAGTAGGCCGGCAATTGCAACTTCGAAGAAAAAGGGCCATTCGAAAAAAATATCCTCGGACAACTGGCCTGCAATCCAGGGGATAAACACCATTAATATGAGCGACGTCAATATGATGAAAAACACATCTCTTTCTAATTTCATTTTACATACTCGCTTAGGAATACTCGCTTAGGAGGCTACGCCAAGATAGGCATCGATGACGGCCTGATTATTCCGCACTACTTCGGGCTCACCATCGGCTAGCTGACGACCGTAGTCGAGTACGACGACGCGGTCGGATAAATCCATGATCACGCCCATGTCATGTTCGATGAGAATTATGGTTGTGCCGAATTCATCGTTTATGTCGAGAATAAAGCGCGACATATCCTCTTTTTCCTCGACATTCATACCCGCCATTGGCTCATCTAATAATAGAATTTCAGGTTCGGCAGCGAGTGCCCGACCGAGTTCGACACGTTTCTGAAAACCATAAGGCAATCGGCCAACCGGTGTTTTTCGGATATCCTGAATTTCGAGGAAATCGATAATTTTCTCAACTTCATGCCGGTTTTCCAACTCTTCTTTTTGTGCGCTGCCCCAGTAAATGGCCTGTTGAAATATATTGCTTTTCATTTTCAAGTTGCGCCCGGTCATGATGTTGTCGAGCGTGCTCATACCTTTAAATAAGGCAATGTTTTGGAACGTGCGAGCAATACCTGAAGCGGCGGCCTTATGTACTTCCATTTCCTTGCGCACTTCACCACGAAAGGTAATTGTGCCCTGTTGCGGATGATAGAAACCATTGATGACGTTAAGCATCGAACTCTTACCCGCGCCATTTGGGCCGATAATAGATCGGATTTCGCCTTTTTTGACGTCGAAACTAATGTCGCTTAAAACTTTAATCACACCAAAGGACAGGCTGATATTATTCAGTGCCAGGATGATGTCATCGTTAATTGTTTGATTAATAATGGGTTGATTCATAATAAAGCCTGTTAACCCACTTTCCCGTGAATGAAGTATTCGGCGTCGAAAATTTTAACATCCGCTTCGAGAATGCCCGACCGACCATCTTCGAAGGTCACCACGGTTTTAGCGTGACAAATCGAATCGTCGCTATACAGAGCATTGATTAAATCGCCATAGCGTTCCGCAACAAAATTTCGGCGTACTTTGCGGGTTCGAGTTAATTCACCATCGTCTGCGTCGAGCTCTTTATGCAAAATCAGAAAACGCTGAATCTGCGAGCTGTAAAGTCGGCTGTCTTGCGACAGGTCCTTGTTTACCTTCTCGACGCATTCCTTGACCAATTGATAAACCTCATCCTGGTCTGCAAGGTCGATATAGCCGGAGTAGGCCAGATTTCGCCGCTCGGCCCAGTTGCCGACAGCTTCCAGATCGATATTGATGAATGCGCAGCTATGATCTTGACCATCGCCAAATAACACTGCCTCTTTCACGAAGGAGAAAAATTTCAGTTTATTTTCGATATATTTGGGTGCAAACAATGAGCCATTGTTGAGTTTTCCGACATCCTTTGCGCGGTCGATAATTTTGAGATGGCCGTTGTTTTCGTCAAAATATCCCGCGTCACCGGTATGAACCCAACCTTCTTTGGTTTTTGTGTCTGCCGTCGCTTCGGGGTTCTTGTAATAAGAATGAAAGACGCCAGGGCTGTGATAAAGAATTTCACCTGAGGCGTCGATTTTAATTTCGACACCTATTGCAGGTGTGCCAACCGTATCTGCATAGACTTCTCCGTCGGGCTGTAAACACAAAAACACCATGCATTCGGTTTGGCCGTAAAGCTGTTTAATGTTAATGCCGAGCGAGCGGTAAAAGTCGAAAATTTCCGGACCAATGGCTTCACCGGCTGTGTAAGCCAGTTTGATCCGTCCTAGCCCGAGCACATCTTTTAGAGGCCCGTAAACCAGAAAATTACCAAGCCTGTATAACAACCTATCTGCCAAAGATACTTTTTCACCATTGAGCAAATGAGTTCCGACTCTGGCCGCGTGCTGCATAAAATAGTGGAACATTTTACGTTTCGGGGCGATCGCATCTTCCATGCGAATCATTACCTGAGTAAGCATGTTTTCGTAAACTCGAGGGGGCGCAAAATAGTAGGTCGGACCAATTTCACGGAGATCATTGACCACTGTGGCAGGGCTTTCGGGGCAGCTCACGCAAAAACCAGCGACATAAGACTGCGCATAAGAAAATAAATTGTCACCAACCCAGGCCATTGGTAAATAGGCGAGTACTTCTTCGTCTGCGTTGAGTCCTTCGCGAATAATTCCGTTGCGGGCGGTTATGATTGCATTGTTATTGGTTAATACCACACCTTTGGGTTTTCCTGTCGTTCCCGAGGTGTAAAGAATGATGCCGATATCTTCACCATTCGTTGATTCTACCGATTGATCGAAAAAATCAGGATTGTTGTTGTCGTAATCGCGCCCAAGTTGTTGTACCGATTCGAAATTGTGTAAGAAGGACTGGTCGTAATGACGTAGACCTCGCGGATTATCGAAAATTATATGTTCAATTTTTGGACAGCGGTCCTGAATTGAGAGAATTTTATCCACTTGCTCCTGGTCTTCAACTAATGCGATTTTGACATCGGCATTGTCGAGTACGTAGGCTGCCTCGTCGGCCACT
>JBDNJA010000160.1:0-4706 GCA_041688005.1 Gammaproteobacteria bacterium | reverse complement strand
GGTCAATACGCTTTGAAACGGCGCAATACGCGTTCCGCTATTGACGCCCTACGGTATTGTGGTCTGCTGAGATTTTATCGGGGGCCGGAAGGCGGTTCCGCCGATGCCGGAAGGCGGTTCCGCCTTTTCCGGCCTACGCTACTAGAGAACATAACCAGTTTGCCTGGCAACAATAGCGTTTCCGAAAGGGAGCTAATTGGTATGCGTCGCGCTGGGGCTTTCGCCGAATACATTAATATACCCGAACGTACTCTTCTCGATATACCGCAGGATATGGATTCTACTCTAGCCAGTCTTACTGAGCCCGCTGCTACCTCGTTACATGCCATTTATCTGTCAGAAAAAGTATTACATCGCCCCCTTTCGGAGTGCCGAACATTGGTATTAGGTGGTGGTTCAATCGGTGTATTTGCCGCATTGATGTTAAAGCATAAAAGCTGGGTTGCGCCACCGTTTATGATCCACTCGGCAGTGCTCTGCCAGGAGCGGCCAGTTTTGATCTGGTTATCGACGCGGTGGGGAGTGGTCGAACCCGAGCTTCATGCTCTGAGATTGTCCTCAGGCCTTGAATTAGAGACAATCAAAACCCTGTATCAATAGGGCAGCGCGGTGTTTGTTAGGGGCGGTATGCCTTTTACAAGGCATTGATACCCGAAGCCTCGACGTCAAAAGACTCAGGGGTTTTTATACGTGCAACTATTTATTATAGAAGTGCGGGTGAGTAATACTTTTCTTTTGACAAATATAGGCGTCAATATTCGATTAGAAGTGAAGTGAAATATCTCGATGCACAGCCAAACACGAAGCAATGCTTTCGGCCTGATCATCAGATAAACGTGGCTGCAATCGCATGCCAATTGTTTTTCGTATAGCTTGGTCATAGATGACTAATTCGGACACTAAATCTTTTTCGGCACGTCCACGCCATTCTATTTCGGATTGCATTGCTTCGATGGCTAGACTTATTTGTTGAACTACTTTTTCTATATTGTCTGGGCTTTTCTTCAAGGATCGACGTGCTTTAGATAGCTTTGACCGAACCTCAGAAATATTAGTAAAATCGTCGAGTTGATTTGAATAGAGTTTGATTTCCTGCCTGGCCTGATCTGCGGGTTGCTCTTTTACAATTGTCAGTAGCGACTGCAGTTCTGGCTGTTTAGTGCTTAAAGCTTGTTGCTCGCTAATCATTTTTCGCAACTGTATGATGATTTCATAACTCTCATCAGCATTGCTCCGATATTTTCTGCTGCTACGATTGACTTGACCGACCAGTTTGTCGAATTTTTGTTTTGATTCGTTCCATTGACTCGGTATATTATTTTTGAGTTCTTCATAATTTTTCTGTAAGTCATCTTTGACCTTATTATGCTGATCAATTAATAATTCAGAACCCTTGTTTCGACGTAAGTCATCAATGGATTGAGACGTTTTCTCCAGCCGTTTTTCGATGCCTTTCAGGTTTCTTTGTATAGACCGGGTTTGTGTGTGAATTGGCCTATATTCTTCTTCAAACTGCTTTAGTTGAGCCCTTGCTAGTCGAGCCTCATTCACAAATTGAAAGGTTTTGTCTGCTTTGCCAAAACTTTCCGTTAGCTTATTCTGATAATTTTCGGGTAAGTAAGATAGGTTGGCTAATTTAATGCGATCTATGCTGGCGACTATTGTCTCTCGATTGGCGTCATAGTCTTCGAATATCGTGTTTTCTAAACATTGCTGTAGTTTAGGGTTACTCGGTGGAGGCGCAGTTTCTGAGGTGAGGTATGTTTTATTTGGCAAGTAGTTAACAAGCGACGGGTAAGCACCGGCAATGGTTAAACCAAGTAACTGCAGTCCAATAAATGCTGCTGCTCCTTTATAAATCTGTAAGGTTTTTACCTGAGGAGGTGCGACGCCTCGTAGATAAAATAGGGCAAATCCAAATGGCGGTGTTAAAAACGACGTTTGAATGTTTAAACCAATCATAACGCCTAACCAAACCGCGGTAATGTTGGCGCCTGGGTCAGCCAGTAAAATAGGCGCGACAATTGGTACCACAACAACGGCTATTTCGATGAAATCGAGAAAGAAACCAAGGAAAAAAATGACCGCCATTACGACTATAAATTGAATCCAAAACCCACCAGGTAATGAGGTTAAAAATCCTTTGACCAGTTCTTCACCGCCAAAGGCTCGAAAGGCAGAAGTGAGCATGGCGGCACCAATCAAAATAATAAATACCATTGAGGTGGTTTTTGCAGTTTCAGTCATGACCCCTAAAAGCGTGTTATCGACTTTATAGGCACGCCAGATACTCCATCCGATGGATGTCAGTAATACCAACACGGCTATACAGGCCAGGCCAATACCGATAGCGTCTGTAGTATTCTGGATGTTCTTGATGTTTAAATTAAATAACTGTGTGAGAAACGTTAAAGCAATCAATGCAGTCACAGCAAGAAATGCTGGCATGTAAGCCAGTGGCTTTCCTTCCATCAGCCGATAGCTACCCATTATTAATGCACCTACCGCACCAACAGCACCAGCCTGGTTTACGGTTGCCACACCGAGAATGATCGACCCAAGTACGACAAAAATGAGTGTTAGCGGGGGGGTTAAGGCGAGTAAAATTTTGATAACAAATCGGCGATCATATTTGCCTTCAAAAGGTACCGGCGGTGCTTTCTCTGGTTGTATAAGGGCTGTAATTAAAATGTAAAGCATATACAGGCCGACCAGTATCATCCCCGGAATAAAGGCGCCCATGAACATGTCACCCGCACTGGCAGAAACCACATCAAACTCACCCGGCATAGAGAAGCTTCCAGTCACTTCCCTGTAGTCGGCTTTGCGCATGGTTGCTGCCTGGTCTGCGGCATTCGAGAGTTGATCGGCGAGAATGATTAATACGATCGAAGGCGGAATGATCTGGCCTAATGTGCCAGAAGCACAAATGGTGCCGCAAGCGAGGGATTTCGAATAGTTATTGCGCAACATTGCCGGCAGAGAAATAAGCCCCATGGCGATCACGGTGGCACCGACTATACCTGTCGTTGCGGCGAGTAGTGCGCCGACAAAAACAACGGATATGCCCAGACCGCCTGGAATTGGACCGAACAGTTGAGCCATTGCAACGAGTAAATCCTCGGCAATTTTTGAGCGTTGCAACATAATACCCATGAATACGAACAATGGAATTGCAATTAACGTGTCGCGTTCTACGTTCCAGTACAAACTACGAAAATTAGTGACACCTGCACTTAGCCATTGATTAGGTCCACCTAAAACAAAATAGGCATCCGTATCGCCTTCGAATACATAGCCACAAATAGCAGCCAGGGTAATGGTGATGATGGCGGAGCCAGGTAGCGAAAATGCGACTGGGAAACCTGAAATAAGCGCGAACACCATGATTATGACCAGTAAGGCCAGGAAATACATTTCCATAAATTAAGCGATACGCCTTGTTGTCATAAGCTGTTGATAATCTGGTTGTTCAGCATTATCTGTACGGTCAATCAATTCGTTGATATTGAACAGTAAATAACTGACAAATTGAATTAGCATGGATACTGCGAAGATGACTAGAAAGCCTACCATAATATATTTTACATACATGCCGTAGGCGCTTTGCGTTACTTCAAAACTTAATATTGGGCTATTGATGCTATTACCTCTGCCGCCCATGCCATGCATGAGTATTACCCAGCAAATCGGCATTCCAAGCAACAGACACCCGACAGTGTTTACCCGGGCTTTGACTCGGCGCGACACCCCGGCATAAATCACATCAACGCGGACATGCCCTTCTTCGACCAGGGTGGAGGCGCTGGCAAATAAAAATAACGCGGCATACCAGAAACGTACAATATCGCCCATATAGGCTTGCTCGTAAGAAAAAACGAACCGAGTGATGACGATTAGGAACTCTGCTAAAACGACTAGCAATGCTAGCCAGCAAAAACTAATATTTCGATATATTGCTGCTATTAAAAAAGAGATGAGAATAAGCGGGTAGTGAACATAGCTACCGCGAAATATGGGTCTACCTAGCTGATTTGTTAAGGTCTCGCCGGCGATTGATTCGAGTAAGTCTTCAACTCGTAAAAGCGAAATGAGCATGTCGATAGAGCCAACCAAAACAACAGACCAAAACGACATGCGAATGATATAAGACGAGAGCGCGCCAAAGCGATAGGCTTCATCCTGGAGTGTTCTGTATCTGGTTAATAATACATACAATAAACCAAACACCAATATAAGAAGGTAACTACACAGTTGCACCCATCCCTGTGTTAGTTGCTTGCTATCAAGGGGTCTATCTAGTGCTTCGAGACCAATAAACTGATAGTGGGACAGAAGATTAAAGGGGCCAGGCAAGTCTTGCCAGTAGACTAGATAATTATTGACTAAATACAGTAGTAACGCGGCCACCATAGAATAGGCGAAACAACGGCTTAAAGTGACTAAGTTAAAAGCAAACGGCATGTTTGAGAGGTGTATTATTTACGACGAAAAATGATAAAGGCAGGGCATTTAACAACCCCGCCTTTGTCATCTAACTTGTTACGCGCGAAATCTATAGACCTAACACTCGATTACGCTGCTGTACATAGGCTTGATCTGATATTTTAGCCCAGGATCCCACTTCATCACGAGAAGCGATGAAGCTCTGATGGATTTTTTTGGCCAGCGCATCATGTAGTTGAACCTCTTCAAACACTTCTTCT